>NZ_DKJH01000004.1:0-63333 GCF_002454655.1 Methylophilus sp. UBA6697 | reverse complement strand
CGCATTATACAGAGGTTTTTCGTTCGGTCAAGCATCAAAATCATTTAATTTTTAAACTCATTTTTGCTTGGTTGCGGGAACAGGATTTGAACCTGTGACCTTCGGGTTATGAGCCCGACGAGCTGCCAGACTGCTCCATCCCGCGTCCGAATCGACTAGTAAAACTTGTGTTGCGTCGAGAGGTGAGACTATAGCAAACTTACAAAAACAGTGTCAACAGTTATTTGCTAAATATATTGTAGAGCGAGGCATATTTGCCGCCAGACTGCATCAATTGTTCATGCACGCCCTCTTCAACGATTTGACCTTGGTCCATCACAATAATTCGACTGGCGTGCTGTATGGTGCTCAGGCGGTGGGCAATCATGATCGTGGTCTTGCCTAACATAAGCTGGTTGAGTGCAGCTTGCACTTTATGCTCGGACTCGTTATCCAGCGCTGAGGTCGCCTCATCGAGAATGAGGATAGGGGCATTCTTGAGCATGGCACGTGCAATCGACAGGCGCTGGCGCTGGCCACCTGACAAACGCAGGCCACGGTCGCCGATATGCGTATCCAGCTGTTGCGGCAGTTTTTCGATAAACTCCCAGGCATACGCTGCTTTGGCAGCGGCAATCACTTCTGCTTTAGATACACCGCGCAAGCTACCGTAAGCGATATTGTTATAAATGGTGTCGTTAAACAGCACTGTCTCCTGGCTCACCAGTGCAAACTGCTGGCGCAAATACGGCAACCCCAGTTGCTGAATCTTGATGCCATTGATGGTAATGCTGCCTTGCTGTACCTCATGAAAGCGCGGTAACAGATGCACCAGCGTAGACTTGCCGCCACCAGACATGCCTACCAGCGCAATACTTTCGCCTGCCTGAATAGTCAGGTTAAGGTTTTTCAATGCCGCATGCTGACCATAAGGATACTTAAAAGCGACATTGTGGAATTGAATCTCTTTAACAGGCTGCTCTAGCGCTAACTCACCCTGATTTATTTCGGTCGGCGTATCCAGCACGGCAAAAACGCTCTGGCAGGCAGTCACTGCAATTTGCACATCCTCATTCACAGAAGCAATCGCCTTCACCGGCCCGATAAGCATGAGCAAAGCACCAATAAACGCCGCGAATTCGCCGGCGGTGAATTGCCCGGCAGAATAATAAATCACCATCCCCAGCGCAATCGCTGCCAGCATTTCAACAAACATGCTATTGAGCCCAGAGATGCGTCCCAGCCTGACCATCATTTGCCGGTTGGTGGCAACGATGCGACTAAACCGCTGGTATTCATAAGCTTCGCCATTGAATACCTTGACGACACGCTGACCACTGGCGGCTTCTTCAATCACCTGTGTCATGTCAGACATACTCGCTTGCACCTGCTTGCCAGAGTTACGTAACTTGGGCGTCATTTTTTTCAGGTAGCGGGTAATGACAGGCGCTAGCATCAAGAAGACCAGCGTGAGTTTCCAATCCAGGTAGAGCATATAAGCCACAATACCGAGAATCGTCAGGCTATCGCGAATGGATGAAATAATGACTTTGGTAACGGCACTATATAGTTGCTCGCAATCAAAGGTCATTTTGGTGGTGATATTGGCAATGGCATGCTGGTCAAAGAAACTGGCAGGCAGTTTTAACATATGGTCAAACACATGATTGCGTACATCTTCAATCACACGCCGCCCGACAATACGCACCAGGTAATTAGAACCAAAACCGGCCAATGCCCGCACAAACAGCAGGCCGCAGAGCATGGCGGCCAGGTAGATGCGCGAACTGTTTTCTGCATGATCAGCAAAACCTTCGTCAGTCACATGTTTAATAGTACTCAGAAAACCGGTATTACTGGCAGAGAGGATGACCAGGCAACACAGTGCTGCGGCAAAGGTCAGCCAATAGGGCTTGATATAGGCCATCAACCTGCTCAGGTATGCGTAAGTGCTGTGTGTATTATTCATTATGGTTGTTTATACCTGTCATAGCTCCACATATATTGCAGCGGGAATTGTGTCACCAGCGCCTCTAGCACCTGGTTAAGTTTGGCCGGTGAAGAAACAGCTTCGGGACTCACCGCTTTTAAATGTAAATCGTAGCCCTGCCCATCCGCTAGCCTTTCCGCCACCACCACAATCACGCGCGTATCGACGCGACTCAATAATTGGCTGACCAGGGTCATGGTGTACATGGGTTTACCAAAAAAACCTACCCACTCACCCTGCCCCTTGCTGGCGATCTGATCGGGCAAAATTCCCACGGCCTGATTGGCGTACAAGGCTTTCAGCATTTGCCTGACACCTTTCAGGTTGGCTGGCGCCAGTCTCACCGCGCCTTTTTGGCGCCCGGCTTGCATAAACGCACGCACCCATGATTGTCGGGAATCGCGATTGAGCACAGTAATCGGTTGCATGCTGGCGTAATAAATAGAGGTAATTTCAAAGCAGCCAATATGTGGCGTCAAAAACAGGATACCTTTGCCATGCGCCATGGCTTCGTCCAGGCAGGCTTTGCCATGCACATGACGTACCCATTGCAGCACCTGCGCCTGTGAACGCGACCAAATGGCTAAAGATTCAAGGGTAAATTTGCCCATCTCTCGCTGATTCTGGCGTACCGCCTGTTGCAAGGCCTGCTCAGAAGGGAACAGGCCACTTTGCCTGAGGTTGCTGATTAACAGTTGGTTTTGTTTAGTCGCGACGACATAAAACAAACGGCCCAGACAAGTACCCAGACGGTGTATCCACTTTAAGGATAACCGGTCCAGCAGGCTACAAATGACTTTTAAAAGATACTGAGTCATGCGGGCATCATCCTGCCGACATCAGCAACGACTGCAATTTAGCCACCACGGACTGCACTGTGATGCCCAGAATATCCTGCTGCGGATCTTGAATCACGCTGGCTCGCGGTGACCATGGCCGGTAGCGCACAGGTGAGCCGGGGCCGAATAGCGTGAGTGTAGTCAAACCTGCAGCCGCAGCTATATGGCCCAGACCGGAGTCATTGCCGAGATAAAAATGACATTGCCTCAACAACGCATACGATTGTGGCAGCGTTAAACCACCGCAGGCGTTATACACAGGCAATGTAGCCTGCGCGACAAATTGCGTTGCAAGCGCCTCGTCAGCCTGGCCTCCCAATAACACCACGCCATCAAAATCTGCCTTGAGTGCATTAGCCACGGCCGCATAGCGTTCCACCGGCCAAACCTTGCCTGCAAAATTGGCTCCAGGCCCGATCGCAAGCCAGCGCCCACTCAGTGGGAATTGCGTAACGACGACTTGAGCATCCTGCTCACTTGCCCACAACTCAGCATTAGGCAGGCAATGACCGACCAGTGTGCGCACGGCCAATAAATGCTTTTCTACCGAGTGCATATGCAGCGTGCTTGCATTGGAATGCTTCTTGAGTCGCCGTCTCGCTCGCAGTAAATAAACCAGAAAATCAGTGCGTAAATCCACAACGATGTCGTAACGTGTTTGCCGTAAAGCGGAAATCAATTGTAGATAACCACGCCAGCCACTTTGCTTGTTGCGCACAAACAATTGTCCAATATAAGGACAAGGCGCAAACAAGGCTGAAGAACGAGGATCACAGACCAGGTCTATGCATGCATCCGGGTACTGCGCATGCAGGGCGGCCAGGACGGGGGTGGTCATCGCGGCGTCACCAATATTAGAGAGCGTAATCACAAGGATGCGCCTAGTCGTGGCCGTGGCGGTCATCGTTGATGGACGGGGATCACGCATGCACGAATCCCAAAGCGTGTAGTGCTGTCTGCAATTGCTGTTGCAACTGCGGTGGAGAAAAATAGCGCGCATATAAGGTATGCGCGGCCTGGCCTTGCTCACGCGCACAATCTGACCATTGCACCACCGCTTCTGATAACGCCTTTGGATTGGCTGCTTCAATTTGCCATAAGCCATGCTGCTTACTGATGTCTGCTGGATACGCAGCGCTGGCACGCGTGATCACTGGCCGCCCGCACGCCAATGCCTGAAATACCTTATTAGGCATCACCTGTGCAGCCTTTTCCGAATCACCAAACACCCCCAGCACAAGATCTGCCTGCGCAATGCGCTGCGGCAACTGGCGATAAGGCACGCTAGCCTCAAAATCCACATTACCCAAACCGACAGCCTGCTGTTGAGCGCTGGCCCTGACAGGTCCGTCACCCAGCAACACCCAACGAATATGCGTATGCTGGCGCGTCAATCTTGCGGCTTCTATGACGGTTTGCACCCCATGAAGGGCAATAAAGCTGCCATAAAACAACACCTCAATTGCGGCCGGGGAGCGTTCGGCTGCAATAGGCGTAAACAAGGGTTGCTCGGCGCCGACATAGACGCAGGCAGTTTTTGCAGCGGACAGCTTGAATCGCTGCATAAACATCTGCCGCTGCGGTTCGGTATCCAGCAAGACCATGTCTGCAGAGTGCAGCCATTGGCTTTCGCGGTTAAGCAAGCGACGTGCTGCCAGGCCATCCGCCCTTATTTTTTGCCGCTCATACACCTGCTTCTGCCAGGCGCTAATCAGGGGGTCGAATAACAACGGGATATTTTTTTTACGTGCCCAACGCGCAGCAGAGGCCACATCGCGGTGTCGGAAACAAGGCACCCACACCAGGTCTGCGCTGAGGCCTTTCAACTGCGCCTCAATATCTGCCAGGGCACTGATGCGCGGTGAGAAATCAATCAGTTGATAACCCAAGGCTTGCAGCAACTGCCTGCAAATGCGGTTACGCGAATAATCCAGGTCTGAACGACCCCACCAAATCACTTTAGGCATGCTTAGGTTCTGCCAAATAAGGAACCAAGCGCTGCGGAGTGAGTTGCTGCATGCAGCTGTGGTGACTACATTGCTTGGCGTAACAGTTCTTGCATGGCACATCCAGTTGTAGCGCAAGCACTTGCTGCCCCAGTGGCTTCACGCGTAACGGGTTAGTCGGGCCACAGATCACGGTCATCGGCGTGCTGGTCGCTGCCGCCAAATGGGCGGTGCCAGTATCATTGGCAACAATGGCGGCCGCCTGCGCGCAGATAACCGGCACCTCAAGCAAACTAGTTTGCCCACACAGGTTCACCACGTGCTGTGGATGTTGGCTGGCAATCGCCAGGCACTCCTCAGTCTCATCCCGCCCGCCGAGTAAGACCACACGCATGCCCTGCTGACCATAATGCGCGACCAAGCCAGCATAATGTTTGGCACCCCAGCGCTTGGTCTGGCTACAGGCATGGCTGCCGCATAAAAAAACCACAAATGATTTGTGCTGCAACGCATGCTCTGCCAACAGTTGCCCGGCAGACGCGACTGACGACGGTGGAGTATGCAGCTTGGGCGCAAATGTGCGCAAAGGGATACCCGCACAAAGCAAGGTTTGCTGCATGATTTGGAAACCGTGTGCCTGAGGCAGGCGCTGCCGCTGGTGTATGGTGTAAGGAAAACGCGGGTGATTACCCAATAACAAGGCTGGCGCCTTACCCATCAGCCTGAGCATGGTCAGCAAGCTTCGGCTTTTATCGTTGGTTTGCAAATCGATAATCAAGTCATACTGCATCGCAGCCACTTCAGCCAGCCATTGCCGGTAGGCACGCCAGCGGCCAGGTTTTTGCTGAAGACTAACACACCAGACCCGGCTAAACCTCGGGTCATGCGCAAACAGAGCCTGCCAGGCAGGCATAGTATTCAGGTGCAACTCCGCTTGCGGAAACGCTAGCCGAATATCTTCCATGATGGCGGTACTGATGACGATATCGCCCATACCACCCCATTTCATAATGAGGATGCGCTTGATGGCCGGGTCACGCGGCAAATCCCGCACGATGGTGTGATCCAGCGTTGCGCCAAAACAATCAGCATCCCGGTATTGCATCAGTTTAACTTGCGCGGTCATTGTTGCTCCGCTCCAGACTGGCAATAAAAGCGCAAGCCAGCAACATTAGTACCGGAAACCACCAAGGCACCAGCATAGGTTGGGTAGTATTGACCGGGAAGTAAATCACCATTAATGGCAAGGTATAAGGCCAGGCCTGATGTTGATCAGTGACTGTTGCCTGCCTGAACCAGCGGACACATAACCCCACAATCGCCACCAACCCCAAACCGCCAACCAATCCGGTTTCCGCCAGCCATTCGACATAGATGTTATGGCTATGTGTAGGATTGTGGGCAAAAGGATCATCGGCACGGCTGGCGTATTGTGCATAGGCACGCTTGTAGTTATTACTGCCTATACCGGTGACTGGATTGGCTTGCCACATATGCAAACCGGTTTCCCACAAGTTCAGTCGATAACTGAGTGCATGATTCACCCGGTCAAAGATGGATTGCTCAGCGGCAGCAATGGCCTGTGTATTCTGCAATTTATATTTGGCTAACTCTGGATTTAGAAAGCTGGAACATAGCGTCACCACTAGCGGCACTGCCAATACGGCCAGCCAGACCTTCCAGCCAGGCTGGCTGCGCCATAGCCCCAGCAGCAGCATCAGAAGATAAATATAGACATAACCACGCGCACCAGACAGCGCCACTACCACCCCGGCCCCCAGCAACATGACCCACGCCAGCCAGGCACGTTTGGCTTGCAAGTGATAAAAAATCAACGGCAGCACGGCCAGCATCAAGATTCCCTGATGCAAATCGCTAAACATGCCCGTTATACGGCCCTCCGGCGTTTTAGGCATACCCAGCACATCCACCCCAAACAGGTATTGAATAGCACTATCCAGTATCCACAGGGCAATGACCCAACTCAGCCAGCGCGCAAGTAATTGCCTGATCGCAGCCTGCTGCAATAGCAGCATCAGGGCAAGGCCTGCCAGATACATCAGGCTAAACCAGGCAATAGCCGCTAATGTGGCTTTGACATCAAACGCATGCAGTAATGATAGCCACATAGGCAGCCACAGCAACAGAAACACCGCTGTCCAGCGGCACACTGCGCGCTGCTTGCGTAAGTCTGAGAGTCTCGCCAGCAACAACCCCGCACCAACAATAGCCAGTAACAAAGTAGGCAACCTCGCACCGCCAGAAAAAGGGCTCCAGGCGATGATCATCACAGCCAGCAATAAGCAAGTGTGTGCTAAAGCCTGTGGCATGACGAGGGGCTTATCCTGATGTAAAGACGCAATGGCATGCATGGTCAACTCTCTTGTCCGGCATCGGCCATCACATCGTGATAAACCGCCAGTGTTTTCTGTTGCATCACCTGTAATGAAAATTGCGTGTTTGGCTGCACTGTTGGCGGATGAGCAAGCCAGCTCAGTGTCAGCATGGCGACTTCAGCCACGTTGCCCACCGGCACCGCCCCTTCCGGCAATAGCGCTGCCAACTGCTCGGCCACGCCACCATGCTGGTAGCCAATCACCGGCACGCCCAAACTCAATGCTTCCACTGTCGTGCGCCCAAAGGCCTCTGGCTCGGTAGATAAAGAGTAAACAATCTTGGATATGGCCATGATCTGTTTCACATCCTGGCGGTAGCCGGTCAAGGTGACACACTCAGACAATCCAGCTGCGTGTATCTTCTGCTGCAAACAGGCGGCAAAGGCCTGTTTATCAGCAGCCACCTCGCCCACCAGCAAAGCGTGTACATCCCGATGTTGCTGGCAAACAATGCGCAACATATCGACGAAGTCTGCGGCGCCTTTCCAACGTGAGACCCTGGCGGGCAACACCAGCAAGCGCTTGCCACGCGTCTGCGGATATTCGGCAAACCATTCTTGTTGCCAGTTCAGATCTGGCGTATAGCCTGGCGTGTATTGCGCGGTATCCACCCCACGGTAAATCAGCTGCAATTTGCGTGCATCTACCTGATACTCCCGCTGTGCATAGGCCTGTATCGTTTTAGAAATCACAACCACCCGTTCACCACAGGTCATGATGCGGCTATACCAACCGGGACGATAATAACCATGCACCGTCGTCACCAGGTGTGGCCGTTGCTCAGGGGACATGCCTTTCCAGGCCAGATACACGACCCAGGCCGGAAAGCGCGAACGCACGTGCACAATATCCACTTGTTCACGCCGCCATAGTGCACGCAATTTAGGAATCAATAAAAAAGTCAGCAGCGATTTTCGCCCGATGGCAAAGGTAAAATGCGTACTGCCTGCGGCCTCCAGCTCAGCTACCATGCGCCCGCCCGCCGACATCACCAGCGAGCGGTGACCTTGCGAAACCAGATGCGCAGCGACCTCCAAGGTGCCCCGCTCTACCCCGCCCGATTGCAAGGCAGGTAATACTTGTAAAACTGTCAGTGTGCGCAAAACAGGAATTCAACCACTAGCTTAATCGTGATACCAGGCGACGCCTTGTAGAAGTGCTGTTGAAATAAGCCAGCAAGGCATCACTGCAACGGCTGGCTTCATTAAAACCGAGCACTGGTCGCATATATTGGCGATACAAACCATAAGGGTCATATCTGGTGACCAGTTGGCGGTCGACTAATTTTTCGATGCCACGGCTAACGCGGCCGCTGCTTTTTGCAGAGAGGCTAATCAGCCCTACCGCCACTTGTGCCGTAAGCGCTTCATATACCATGGAGACAGAATCTTCAGTCACCCAGGCGGTAGAGACGCGTGCCAAGGTAGTTTGCACCCAGTCTTTGCCAGTTTCAGCAATCGGGATAATCGTCAGGTTGGTCAACCTGACGCGCTGCATGGCAGAAACAAAGCTGGCTGGCGTGCGTCTGGAGGTGGTCAGGACGAAATTGATTTCGGTATGCTTGCGTACCAAGTCATAGACTTGCGCAATCACACCCAGCTCATCCCAGTGGAAATGCTTACAGGGGCCGCCAATCATGATTAGCACATCACTGCTCTCTTTTTTAACAGGGCCAGGCTGAATATGATTAATGACGCCACGCGTTTCGATAAAACTGGAAAAACCACGATATTGGTCGTGTTCCGGGATCAAACAGACATCGAACAATTCGGCAGGGAGGCTGGGTTGCATCATGCACACCGTTTGTCCGCCATAAGCGCGCTTGGCAGCCAGCATATGCCCGTGCGTGGCATGGCCAGCACCAATAATCATGTCCGGTTTGGGCAAATCTTTACCGGCAGGCCACACACCTGCGGCCAGATATAACCAGCCTACCGTACCGCGGCCTACGGGTACATCGACGACGTGAACCGGCAAACGCTGCTGCATGGCATTGACCAGGCCTAAAGACTGATGCTCATGACCGGGCTTGCCGTCTAACAGACGCCAAACCACTAGGGCATTGCTTGAACCTAGAGAATTGTTTGAACGATTTTGACTGATCATGGGCACCACCTGCATATGCCGTGCAGGTTAGAGGTGCATCATGACAAAAAGATTAAAATAAAAAGAAGGAATTATGTCGATGCACCCGCGACATAGCACGGGTGCAATATAGAAACTTATGAAAATCAGTTACTTGGCCGCGCCGAATACCTTTTTGAGCAGGCTACTGGCCTGGCCCATCGGGTCCTGACGAATCGCCGCCTCTTCTTTGGCAATCATCAGGTAAACCCCGTCGAGTGCTTTTTGCGTGACATATTGATTGATGTTGGCATCTTCTTTTTTAATCACGCCAAACTTGCTGCCCATCTCGGCATATTTATTATAGGTATCGGCCAATTGCACATTGGCGGTGGCTTTTTGCACGATGGGCAAGAACTTAGCCGCCATATCTGTCGAAGTCGTTTTCTTGAAATATTGTGTGGCCGCATCTTGCGGGCCAGTGAGGATATTCTTGGCATCTGTCACACTCATTTGCTTGACCGAGTTGACCAATAGCGTTTTAGCTTCAGGCACGGCTTGTTCGGCTGCACGGTTCATCTTGAGAATCAGTTCATCCGCCTGGCTGCCCATACCGACCAGTCGCATGCCTTTTTCGATTTTCTTTAATGACTCCGGCAATGGGATTTTGACATCTTTATTCCCCATAAAACCGTCTGTGGCACCTAGCAGGCCCACTGCTTTGCTCACGCCCTGGTTAAGGGCAAGTTTCAGCCCATCGCTGGTTTCCTGTTCGCTCAGATTGCTGACCGCACTATTATTACTGCTACTACTGGTCGAGCTACCGCCGACTTTCTCAACAATATCGCCCAAGCCTTTGAGGTCCAACGCTTGTGCATCTGTGATTAATAAACCGGCCAACAATACCCACGCTGTATTTTTCATGATTACGCTCTTTAACAAGTTAAATGCAGTGTACCCATAAAGCACAAAGCAAGTCCAGATGGACTTGCTTTGTATTGAGGCCTGCAGAAAAAAGATCAGGCTTTAAACGGTGAAACTTGCCAGATACGCTGCGCATAGTCAGCAATAGTGCGGTCACTGGAGAATTTCGCCATACGCGCCACATTCAAAATCGCCATACGTGACCAGGCCTCTTCATCCTGATACAAGGCCGCCACTTTTTCTTGCGTGGTGACATACGCAGCATAGTCCGCCAGCAACAAGTACTGATCCCCTTTGTGCAACAAGGTATCCACAATCGCCTGGTAACGGCTAGGCTCTTCTACTGAGAAGAAGCCATTACCTATCATGTCGATGACTTGTTTCAGTTCATGGTTGCCATGGTAATAATCCCATGGGTTGTAGTTGCTGGCTTTCAGTTGCGCGACTTCTGGCGTGGTCAGACCAAAAATAAAGATATTCTCGTCGCCCACTTCTTCCATAATCTCAACGTTGGCACCATCCAGCGTGCCGATGGTCAGCGCGCCATTGAGCGCCATTTTCATATTACCGGTGCCGCTGGCCTCGGTGCCTGCGGTTGAAATTTGCTCGGACAAATCAGCCCCCGGAAACAGGATCTCCGCTGCGCTCACCTCATAGTTAGGGTAGAACACAACTTTCAGCTGATCATTGACTGCTGGGTCATTATTAATCATCACCGCCACATCGTTAATCAAACGGATGATCTGCTTGGCCAGCCAATAGCCTGGCGCAGCCTTACCGGCAAAAATCACCACACGCGGCGTATGCTGGCTCACTTGTCCGCTACGGATACGGTTATACAAAGTGATTACGTGCAAGACATTTAATAACTGACGCTTGTATTCGTGGATGCGTTTAATTTGCACATCAAACAAAGCATTGGTATTAATGGCGATGCCTGTTTTTTGCAGGATTTTGTCGGCCAGGCGCTGCTTGTTGGCTTTTTTAACCTCACGGAACGCTTTTCTGAACGTAGCATTATCAGCAAGCGGCTCAACCTTTTTGATCAAACTCAGGTCTTTCTGAAAACCAGCGCCAATATGCTTGGTTAACAATTCCGTCAGCAAAGGATTGGCCTGGTTTAACCAGCGACGCGGTGTAATACCATTGGTCACATTGGTAAACTTGCCCGGATAGATTTTATTAAAATCGGCAAACAAGGTAGTTTTTAACAACTCGCTATGCAACTCGGCTACCCCGTTCACAGTATGGCTGCCGACAATCGCCAGGTGCGCCATACGCACGCGGCGGCCATGCGTCTCATCAATAATGGAGACACGTTGCAACAAGGCAGTATCGCCCGGGAAGTGCTGATTCACCATTTGCAGGAACTGGTGATTAATTTCGTAAATAATCTCCAGGTGGCGTGGCAATAACTGCGCGAACAAATCGACCGACCAGGTTTCCAGCGCTTCAGGCATCAGCGTATGGTTGGTATATGCAAACATTTTGGTGATCAATTTCCAGGCTTTGTCCCATGGCAAGTGGTAATGATCAAGCAGTTGATGCATCATTTCAGCAACAGCAATAGCAGGGTGCGTATCGTTGAGCTGAATCGCCACCTTCTCCGGCAGGGTGCTCCAGTCAGCGTTATAGTTGGTAAACCGATGCAGAATATCCTGCGTAGACGCCGAGACGAAAAAGTATTGTTGTTTCAGGCGTAGCGCCTTGCCAGATTCTGACGTGTCATTCGGATACAGCACTTGCGAAATGGTCTCTGCACTATGGCGCCCTTCAACCGATTTCTCATAATTACCTTCATTAAAGTATGCCAGGTCAAACTCATTGGTTGCCTTGGCTGACCACAAACGCAGATTGTTCACCGTTTGCGTGCCATAGCCAGGCACCGGCACATCATAGGGCATGGCCACCACAGTTTCATGATCTACCCAGTGATGTTCGATACCGTGTTCAGTATGCACGTGCAACACGCGGCCATAAAACTTCACCTCACACGTATGCTCTGGACGCTGCACTTCCCAAATATTTTGGTAGCGTAACCAGTTATCCGGATTTTCTTTTTGCTGGCCGTTTTCTATGGTTTGCCTGAACATGCCATAGTCATAGCGGATACCGTAACCCGTGGCCGGAATATCCATGGTCGCCATGGAGTCGACAAAACACGCTGCCAGACGACCCAGGCCACCGTTCCCCAAGGCAGCATCCGGCTCCAGTTCGGCCACGCCTTCCAGCCGCTGGCCGATTTCCTGTAAACCATCGCTTAGTTCCGGTGCAATGCCCAAATTAAGTGCGGCATTAGACAGCATGCGTCCGATCAAAAACTCAAGTGAGAGATAATAGACACGCTTGGTATTGGCATCACGATAGGCATCGCGCGTATTCACCCAGCGGCTCATCAAATGGTCGCGTACAGTAAAGGCTGCGGTCTGGTACCAATCGCGCGTCGTCGCCCATGAATTGGACTTGCCGATGGAAAAAGTAAGGTGATTACGCAACGCCTGCGGAATCGGCAGTTGCTCAAGCAAGAACTCATCGACCGCTTGCGCTGTGTCAGATTTATCAGCTTTTTTAGGTGTTTTTTTCACATTGGCAGTCATACATCTTCCCCTGAGGTGTTGATCACAAATTTGCTTTAAATGAGCCAAAAGCAAAAAACAAGCCTACAACAAGAATATGTCAGACATAAAAAAAGCCACGAAATTCATGTTGTGGCTTTTGATTATAACGCCCGAAGATGGCGAAAATAAAAGAGTTTTACAATTTCCAGGTATAGGCCACCCCTAATGCATCCTGATACATCTTCAGGTTTGCCTCGCCGCCGCCAAAGGCAGCCGGGATCGAACCACTGCCATTGACACTGTTTTCAAAGGCATGCGTATAGGAGAACGACAGTTCGGATTGCGGGCTTAATACCCAAGTCGCCCCCACCGACACATGGTCTTTTACCACGCCCGGCGCCAGGATATTGAGCAAGGTATCACCGCGGCGGATAGGCTGATCAACATGGTTAAAGCCAGCACGCAAGGTTAAAGCGGGGCTATATTGATACAGCGCTCCGACTTTATACACCTTGGCATCCTGCCAGTTAAAGCCGGCGCCATTGTTATTACCGAGGCCATTAAACAAATTCGCCTGTGAGGCATTGCCTACGGCATCTACCTCACCGTAATTAATGCGTTGAAAATCTGCTGCCAACGTCAATGCCGGCGTCACCTTCACCGCCACACCAACGCCATAAGTAGACGGGATATCAAAGTCACCCTGCTCGGCAAACAAACCTTTATATTTATCAAACTTGCTCATATAGGTGCGGCTCTGGTAAGTCGCGCCCAAGGTCACCGTGTCGGTAATCTCGCCCAGCCAGCCGATATGCACGCCTGCCCCATATGAATTGTCGTGGCCATTGTTAGTCACACGCCCAGGCGCAGCGCTGAATGTTGCGTTATCAAAACCCTGCAGTCCTTTGGCTTCAAAACGCTGGTAAGCCAGGTTTAACGACGCGCCAATAATATGCTTCTCAGACACCTTCCATGTCGCGGTCGGCGCCACAAATACCTGGATCAGATCTACCCCGGCACTGCCCTGACTTTGAAACAATGGAATACCATTTTTGTAATCGGTATTCATGCCGCCATTGCCATACACACTCACACCGAGCGTCACATCTTCAGAATATTGCTTGTTGTAACCAAACTCGGGAATCAGGAAATTCTGCGTATCGTTACCTTTGTAGGTGCCATTGGCGCCTGGTGAAGGACTACCTTCCAGCTCAGACTCTCGCACTGGCCTAAACCAGGTCGCACCCGCATCAATACGGTCACCTACTTTGCCCATGCCAGCCGGGTTAGCCGCGGCAGCTAATGCATCCTGCGGCAAGGCAATGCCAACACCAGCCACGCCCTGTGAGCGCACGCCATAACCGTGTGCAAAATAGCCATCGGTTGCCCAGGCGCTACCAAACGAAAACGACACCAATAACGGAAACACTGTTGCCACACGACGTATCATGACTTTCACCTCGGTTTATATGAGTTGTAGCCATAAACTCTAGCAAAGCTCCTAAATATCAATAAATAATAAATAATGATATATTTATAACTTTAAAATATAAAAAAGTCCGCCTAAGCGGACTTTTTTAAAGCGACCTGATGCATTACAAAATCAGGCTGTTCATGCGTTTGACAAAACTGGCCGGGTCTTCCAGTTGTCCTCCCTCGGCCAGCAAGGCCTGATCAAACAACACATGCGCATAATCGGCAAACTTGGCATCGTCAGTTTCCGCGCCCAGCTTTTCCACCAATCGATGCGTAGGATTAATTTCCAGCACAGGTTTGCTATCAGGCGCCTTTTGCCCGGCAGCTTTTAAAATACGCGCCAGGTTACCCGACAAATCGTGCTCACCGGCCACCAGGCAGGCTGGCGAATCGGTCAGGCGATGGGTCACTTTTACTTCTTTTACTGTGTCGCCTAATGCTGCCTTCAAGCGCTCAACCAGGTCTTTGGCATTTTCTTCCACCTGCTTCTGTGCTTCTTTATCAGCATCATCTTCCAGCTTGCCCAGGTCCAGATCACCTTTGGCAATCGACTGCAATTTCTTGCCCTCAAACTCGGTCAGGCTGCCCAGCAACCACTCATCCACCTTGTCCGACATCAGCAACACTTCAATGCCTTTTTTGCGGAAGATTTCCAGGTGCGGTGAGTTTTTGGCGGCGGCAAACGTATCGGCCGTGATGTAGTAAATCGCCTCTTGCTCCGGCTTCATGCGGCCAATGTAATCTTTCAGCGACACGTTTTGTGTCTCCGTGTCCGCATGCGTAGAGGCAAAGCGCAACAAGCCAGCGATTTTGTCTTTATTGGCAAAATCTTCGCCTGGACCTTCTTTCAGCACACGGCCAAACTCGTCCCAGAACTTGGCGTAGTCTTCCGGTTTGTTTTCAGCCACATCTTCCAGCAAACTCAATACTTTTTTCACTGAGCCATTTTTAATCGCTTCCACGTNNGTCTTGCAGAATCTCGCGCGACACATTCAACGGCAAATCGGCTGAATCAATCACGCCGCGCACAAAGCGCAGGTATTGCGGCATCAGCTTTTCTGCGTCTTCAAGAATAAATACGCGCTTCACATACAACTTGATGCCCTGGCGGCGATCACGGTCATACAAGTCAAACGGCGCTTTGCCTGGTACATACAGCAATGAAATATACTCTTGCTTGCCCTCTACGCGGCTATGGGTATACGCCAGCGGATTTTCGTAATCATGCGAAACGTGTTTATAAAACTCGTTATATTCCTCTTCAGTGATGTCGCTCTTGCTACGCGCCCACAACGCCGAGGCCTTGTTAATGGTTTCGTCTTCATCGGTCGCCACCATCTGGCCGCCTTCGCCATTCTCGCCATCTTTCCATTCGGACTTTTTCATGACGATAGGCAAGGTGATATGGTCTGAATACTTACGGACAATGGTTTTCAGTTTCCAGTCATTAAGAAACTCATCTTCACCTTCGCGCAGATGCAAAATAACCTCAGTGCCGCGACCGGCTTTTTCAGTCGTTTCAATCGTGAAATCGCCTTCACCACCCGACTCCCACTTGATCGCCTCGCTTTCACCGGCACGGCGCGTAATCAGTGTCACTTTGTCTGCAATGATAAAGCTGGAATAAAAGCCTACACCGAACTGGCCAATCAGGTTGGCATCTTTGGCCTGATCGCCGGTCAGGTTCTGAAAGAACTCTTTGGTGCCGGACTTGGCGATGGTACCGATATTGTTAATCACCTCTTCGCGACGCATACCGATGCCGTTATCGGCAATGGTCAACGTGCGTGCGTCTTTATCAAAGGCGATATTAATCTTTAACTCGCTGTCATTTTCATACAGGCTGCCGTTAGAAATCGCTTCAAAACGCAATTTATCAGCGGCATCCGAAGCGTTGGAAATCAACTCGCGCAACACGATCTCTTTGTTGCTATACAGCGAGTGAATCATCAATTGCAGTAATTGTTTGACCTCGGCCTGAAAGCCCATGGTCTGTTTAGATTGCGATTCTGCTGTCGCAGTAGTCATGACAATTTCTCCAAAAAACAGGGTTAAACACAAAAATTTACGTTTAGATGGGGAAATAAAAATCGTTTTTCAAGAGGGAAATTGTGAAAGCTGTGTCATCCGCCAGCCAATCCATTATTTAAGTCCTCAATCAGCCGCCTGCGTCTGACAGACAGTCATTAAAATCCATGCTTTTTCAGGCATTTGAGATGCATTTGTTTGCATGCTTTTTGCTAGGGATTGATTAAAGCAGCATTCTTTGTTCAAAGACCCGGTCAGGAGAGCAATGTATGAATCTCTTTCACACCTTAATCGAGCAAATGCAGGTCATGAAACTGCCCCTATACGCAGTCACCCTGACCGCTGTCCCGCGCGCAGATACGCCTTTGCTACTCATGTTGCATTGGCATGGTTTCCGCAAACAGCCCACACCCGCCCTGCCCATGCTCAAACCCATCCTGCAGCCAGTCCCAGGCTCAGCCTTGCAGATCAATGACCGTTGGCGGCAGCCTGAAGTGGTCGAAGAAGCGGTACTCGACGCCGCCTGGCAATTAGGCGCCTGGGACGTACAACGCGAAGAACACCGCGCCTGCACCTATGTCGGCGCCAGTGAACATGAAGCCCTCGCCTGCAAACAGGCGTTTGGCAAATATGACGAAGAACTCGAAAGTGAGTTGCTGGTGAGCGAAGCACCGGACCGTGACGAAATGTTGCAGTTGGGTGCCCAAGTCGGGTACATCCACTGGCAATTCCGGCCAGTGAATGGCGGTGTTTGGCAATCTACGGCAGAAGATGACACCTTGCTAGAAGATGGACGGCGTATCCCGCCCTGCCCGATTCGGCCACTGGCACTAAAAGGGGGCAAATTGACTAAGACGGCGTTTAGATTGGGGCAGATTAATCGGATTATTTTGTTGAAGTAGATTTTGATCGGTGGATTGAAGCGTTGGTCATTCTAGGAAACATTTTCTTTCGCCTTGTTGGCGAGTCACTTTCTGGTGCTTGTCCCCCAGAAAGTAACCAAAGAGGAAGACACCNNAAACTCGCCCTAGCGGCTTGCACAACCCGCAAGCCACCGCGGAACTCGAACAGCCGATGGCCGAAAGCCCCCACTTCGCCTCCGCTACTCAGCGTGATGGAATGGGATTTATCTCGCCAAACAACCATTAGTGAAGATTTAACGGAAGCATAATTCTTCTGGTTTATTGATAACAACCAAGAATGGTTGCAGTCACTTGGTGTTCGGGGTCCCCATCTGCCGCGCCGAGTAGCGCAGGCAAAATAAGGTGAAGGGAGCGACTGTTCGAATCCCGCAGTAGCTCACGTTCTGTGTGAGCTACCAGGTTGAGTTTCGTGACCGCTTATTTTGGCGAGCAACGCAGGAAACAAGCGGAAGCTGGGGTGCACTTTCTTTTGGTTACTTGTTCTTTGTGCAAGCAAAGAAAAGTAACTCGCCGAAAAGGCGAAAAACAACCTTACCGATAAGCATAGTAAAGAATTACCTTCTACTCTAAATCCATAAAACCAACCCCTATGGTGTCCACCTAACCCCAATAGACAACCACTGCGTCCGACTATCCCCATTCACCTGCTGCCCGACCGTACCATCAATCTGAAACACCTCCGGCACCAGCGAGTAACGCAATCCCATTTGGTAGAAGGGATTTTGCGTATGGTCACCAAACACTTCCGCCACGCCTTTGAAGTTTCCACCCAATTTAAACTCGGAGCCGACACCCATATTAACTTTGTTACGATCTTCCTGCCGGTCGCGCAGCATGCCGACGTTGACATGCACAATCACGTCGTCATCACGCAATGAAAAAGAGACCGGGATATAGAAGTAAGTATTACCGAGCTGGTTGGGCCCAGGCTGAATATCCGGATGCATGACGCGTCCGGCAGCAAAGCCGATACCCCAGCCATTGGTTTCCAGCGGTTTAAATAGCGTTTTGAATTGAGCAACCCAGTCTTCAGTATGGTAGTTGTCGTCATTGTTACGATAGCTGCCACCACCCAGGGTAATTTCAAAATTCTCACCGAGATTGCAGGCAGGCAGTGCCCATAACTCTTGTCCGCCCTGATAGCTGCGCATCCAGCTTTCGAGCTGGCAACCATGGGCATTGGTCAAACGGGCATCATCGGTCACCAGCGGGCGGGCGGCATGCGCACACTGGGCGATCAAAAGTGAAAGTATCAGGAAAAATAAGCTACGCATGGAGGGTGTCTAGGGTATATTGAGTTTT
This sequence comes from Methylophilus sp. UBA6697, assembly GCF_002454655.1. Taxonomy (NCBI): domain Bacteria; kingdom Pseudomonadati; phylum Pseudomonadota; class Betaproteobacteria; order Nitrosomonadales; family Methylophilaceae; genus Methylophilus; species Methylophilus sp. UBA6697. The sequence continues at coordinate 44,908 of NZ_DKJH01000004.1, read as the reverse complement.
GTTTTATCTTATTTTTGTGGCATGACGGTTTGATGAAATCAACCATACACATGCGGTTTCATTTTCATATTAGTTTCACTGGCCTCTGCCAACATAACAATTTATACTGTTTGCAGCAATTGTCTGGGGAGGCAAGCATGGCGAATATTGAGGTGATTGAAACCAGTCCGAACTCGTTTTCTGTCACCGTACATGGATCGCACATCACCACGCATCAAGTCAGTGTCAAACCTGATTATGCAGGCCAGTTGCTCGATGCCACGCACAACGCTTCCGAGCTGGTGGCGGCCTCTTTCCAGTTCTTGCTCGACCGTGAATCCAATACCAGTATTTTGAGAAGCTTTGATTTAAGCGTGATTGAACGCTATTTTCCAGAATACCCCAAGGCCATTAACCGCTACCTAAAGTAACCTACCCCGTATTATCGCATGCTAAATATTACTCAAGACACCCAACTCGCTGCCGTAGATTTGGGTTCCAACAGTTTTCGTCTCGAAATCGGGCGCGTCGTTGACGGCCAGATCCTGCGCGTCGACTACTTAAAAGAAGCCGTGCGCCAGGGCGGTGACCTGGATGAAGACCGTAACCTGAAGCCGCAGGCGTTTGAGCGCGGACTGAAGTGCCTGGCGCGCTTTGGCGAGCGCCTGAAAGGGTTCCCTCCTGAGCACGTACGTGCCGTGGCCACGCAAACCTTGCGTGAAGCAGCCAACAGCGAAGAGTTTATCAGGCAGGCACAAAAAGTACTCGGCTATCCGATCGAGATTATTTCGGGTGTAGAAGAAGCGCGCCTGATTTATCAAGGTGTGAGCCGTATGTTGCCACAATCAGATGAAAAGCGGCTGGTGGTGGATATCGGTGGGCGCTCGACCGAGTTTATCCTCGGCCAGCATTTCAAGGCCAATGTCACGGAGTCTTTACGCTTAGGCTCTGTTGGCTGGTCGCAAAAGTATTTTGCCGATGGCCAGTTTAGCGAGCGTAACTTTGAACGCGCGGAAATTGCTGCCGAATCCATTATCGACATGATTGCCAGCCGTTACGTCGGCCAATCCGAAGTGGCGTATGGCGCCTCTGGCACGGTAGGCGCAGTAGCAGATGTATTGGCCGGTGCCGGGTTTGCCACAGATCGCATTGAACGTGCACAACTGGACTGGCTGAAACAAATACTGATCAAGGCCAAATCCGCCGACCGCCTCAATATGGAAGGCCTTAAGGACGACAGACGTGCCGTGATTGGTGGCGGACTGGCCGTCTTGACCGCTGTGTTTGACACGCTAAAAATTGACACGCTGATGGTGGCTAATGGCGCCCTGCGTCATGGTGTGCTGTACGATATGCTGAGCTCAGACAATGCCACCGAAGATTTGCGCACGGCATCGATTGTGCGGCTATGCAAACGCTTTGGCGTCGAGATGGATCACGCCAACAATGTGAGCAAACTGGCTTTGTATTTTTATGGTGCCATGCAGGCCTGCGATAGCCAAAAATCGCTATTACACTGGGCGGCGCTGTGCCATGAAGTTGGCTGGGCTATTTCGCATACGGATTGCAACAAACACGGCGCGTATATTCTGGATAACACCGAACTGATGGGGTTCGCTCAAAGTGAACTGCATACCATCAGCCTGCTCGTGCTCGGGCACCAGGGTAAATTACGCAAACTAGCCGCAGACTTTGATAACCAAGACCTGGTCTGTCAGTTGATGGCATTACGGTTAGCGGTGATTTTTTGCCACTCGCGCCGACTGCCAGCACTCAAACACTTGCAACTGGAACGGCATAAACAGCAATTTATACTGGCACTGTCATCACAATGGGCCAGCCAGCACCCGCAAACACACTACCTGCTAGAAGAAGAATGCCTGTTATGGCAAAAGCTGGGCTGGCAGCTGGAAATCCGGCACAACTAAATCAAAATGGCCAAATAAAAAAACGGGCACTTACGCCCGTTTTTTTATTGCGTTGATTACGACTCAGTCTTTTTTCTTCTTATCGCGTTTTTCGTCTTCTTCGCGCAGCTTGACGACTTTATCGCGCCACTCTTGCAATTGTTCATCTTCGATTTCCAGCTGCAAAGCCAGCGCTTCTTCCTGGCTCAATTTTTCCTTGATAAAACGCTTAGGCAATTTGCCGCCCATGCGAGACAAAATACGCTCCGCCTCATCTGCGTTCAATTGTTTTACTTTATCCAGGTACACTGGATTGACCTTGTCTTTCATAGCACTCCCTTTGATTCCCTGTTTGTCACAGGCTCGCTTTAACTGTTTTGCAAAATCCAGTCTGTGACCGGATTCCACTGCGCAATGTCGACCTCTTTCAAGCTGTTCGACAATTCAAAAATACTTAAGCCTTCCTCTGCTGCTGTCACATAAATTTGCGATGAGCGCAGCATGGAAAGCACGGCAAAGCCTGATTCATCCATAAATGCCAGCAGGCGCTCAGCTGAACGTGTGCGTGGCATCACGCGCATGCCGACCAGACCAACAAAGGTCTTATGCTTGCGCACGGCTTTCTCTTCGGCCAGCAACTCTAAAAAGTCTTGCGTGGCGCCTATATCAAACGCGGATGGCGCGATGGGCACCAACACCAGATCAGCTTCAGTCACGGCATCAGAAATCTTTTTATCCCGCAGCCCACCCGGCGAATCAGTAATGACCCAGTCGGCTTTCTGCAAGGCAGATTTACCCAGGTCTTCGGCATTAAACACCGTCGCAACATGAGAGGGTCGGCGTGCCAACCAGTCAGCGGAGGATTGCTGCCGGTCAATATCTTCCAGCACGATTTTGTGCCCCAGTTGCGCCAGATAGCCAGCAAGATTGGTGGCCAGAGTGGTTTTGCCGCAACCGCCTTTGGTATTTGCCACCAATACCCTGCGCATCTCATACTCCCCGATTAAAGGTGTTGCATTTTGTCATGAAAAACAGCCTCTATAACACCATATTAATATGAAATATTTATGACAATTGACGTCAACAAAAAACGGTATAAACTGTTTTCACAATATCAATTCAGGAGAAACACATGGCCAGCAAACCAGTCGCCAAACCCTTGAGCGCTAACAAACCAGCTACAGCCAAAGCAGCAAGCCCAGCCAAGCCAGCCGCCACTAAAGCCGTTGCGACGACACCTGCTGCTGCAAAACCAACGACAGCCGTAAAACCGGCAACAGCCAAGCCTGCGGTCAAACCAATTGCAAAAGCAGTCGCAAAAACAGCAGTAGCTGCAAAAAAAGTGACACCCGCATCTGCGATTAAAGTCGTCAATAAAACCGCGACAGCAGTTGAAAAAGACAAACCTAAAGCCAGTAAGGTAAAAATGGAGCGCGACAGCTTCACTATGCCTAAAGAAGAGTACGCGCAAATCGCTGCCTTGAAAAAACGCCTGGAAGGCCTGGCCAAACCAGCGAAGAAAAGCGAGCTATTAAGAGCCGGGCTTAAGTTATTATCCGCCATGGACGACACTACCTTAAAAGCCACCCTGGCAACCGTGCCGACGATTAAAACTGGCAGGCCAAAGAAATAGCCTCCCGCCATGTATCTGGCTTAAGCTAGCCAGATCACAGCACTTAGGCTATTAAATCAAATGGCTATTCAATCAAATCGGGGCTTTGCACACTATATAGTTTGTAGGGTGGCCCCGATTTTGGCAGCCGTAACCACCATACAGCGCCTTTTTTAATACTGATCTGCCCATCCGGCATACCCAGGCTCTGCGCGGCCAGTTCGCCTATCCAGGGCTGATGGCCGACCAGCATCACGGTCTCGAATGGGCTTTGCGCCAGCAACTGTAATAAAGGCTCCAACGGCCTTTCAGGCGCCAGCCGACTATCCTCCTGCCAATCATCGCCCCAATAAGCCACGGTTTCACGCGTACGCACAGCAGGACTCACCAGCACATAGGTCTGCTTTGGTAAATATTTCTTGAGCCAGCCGGCCATTTGTTTGGCCTGTTTATGCCCTTTTTTGGTCAAGGCGCGCTCAAGATCAGACGCGCCATGCAATAACACTTCGGCTTCGGCATGACGCCATAAAATCAAATTTTTCACTGACATCACGCGGGGCTACATGGAATGATATTGTTGCAATAACAGGTTCTGACAAGACAACGGCTCGGCATCCAGCGCTTGTTGTGCGACAGGCACATATTGGCCTTTTTCTGCCAATTGCCAGGCATCCTTATTATCTTGCAGGTAAAGCTGCAGGCTTTCCTGATAAATGCGGCTTTGCATGGCCGGATCTTTAATGGGCCAGGCCAGCTCTACCCGCCGCATCATATTACGGCTCATCCAGTCCGCGCTGGATAACCACATCTGCACTTGCCCATCCAGCTCAAAATAAAACACACGCGAATGCTCGAGCAAACGCCCGACGATAGAACGCACGCGGATACGGCCTTTCACGGCTGGTGAGTCCACCGGTAATATGCAGGCACCGCGCACAATCAAATCAATCTCAACCCCAGCGCTGGCTGCTTTCATTAAGGCGGCGACCAGCGGCACATCCGTCAAGGCGTTCATTTTGGCAATCACCCTGGCCGGTTTGCCTTGCTTGGCCAGACGCTGTGCTTTCTCCAGCTGTTTGATCATGCTGTTTTGCAGGGTAAATGGCGCCACCAGCAAATGCTTCAGGGCCGGAATCGGCAACTCGCTGGTCAGGTGACGAAACACCGTTTCCATTTCGCGCGTCAGGTTGGCATCAGCGGTTAACATACTCCAGTCTGTGTATAGACGTGTCGTTTTTGGATTGTAGTTACCGGTAGAAAGATGGCCATAACGATGAATGCTTTTACCTTCGCGACGCATGATCAACAACATCTTGGCATGGGTTTTTAAACCAACGACGCCATACACCACTTGCGCGCCAACCGACTCCAGTGCTTCGGCCCAGTTAATATTTGCCTCTTCATCAAAGCGCGCTTTGAGCTCAACCACCACCAGCACTTCTTTACCGCGACGCACCGCCTCCTGCAGCAAACGCAACATGCGTGGATCTGCACCTGTGCGGTAAATCGTCATGCGGATGGCTAATACCTGATCGTCTTTGACCGCTTCTTCCAGTAGCTGGATGACAACTTCAAAGCTCTCATATGGTTGGTGAATCAGCAGATCTTTTTCACGCATCTGGGCCAGCAAAGAGGTATTGCGTTTGATATGTCGCGGCCAGTGCGGCTGGAAAGGCACGAACTTGAGATGATCGCCCTTGGCCATATCTGGCAACTGGATCAAACGCCCCAGATTGACCGGCCCGTTGACGCGGTAAAGGGCGAGCGGCGGCAAATTAAACTGTTTGAGTAAAAACTCGGCAAGCCTGTCATCACACTCCTGCGTGACTTCCAGGCGCACCGCTTCACCATATTGGCGATGTGCAAGCTCTTCACGCAAGGCCGTGCGCAAGTTGATCACATCATCCTCATCCACCTCAAGATCACTATTACGCGTCACACGGAACTGGGAGAAATGCAGGATACTGGCGCCTTGAAACAACACCTCCAGATTCGCGCGGATAATACTGGTCAACGACACAAAGCATTGCTCGCCTTTGCTGATAGACGGCGGCAATTGCAGCAGCCGGGGCACCACACGCGGCACACGTACAATGGCAATTTTTTCCTCATCGTCGACGGCAATGCGCACAATGAAATTCAGCGACTTATTGGCCACCTGCGGAAAAGGATGCGACGGATCCAGCGATACCGGCATCAGGAATGGCAGCACTTCACGTTTGAAGTAGTTAGAAACCCAGGTGGTTTGCTCCGGCGTACGCACACCGCCAGACACCAGGTGCACACTTTCTTTCGCCAGGGCGGGCATCAGTGCATCATTAAACAACTGATATTGTTGCGCCACCAGCGCCTGTGCCATGGTGGCGACTTGTTCGCAGGTAGAGGCAGATACCGGGCCACTGGTCACGCCTTGCTGATACGCCTCCATCTGTAATGGCATGCGCACTTCAAAGAACTCATCGAGGTTGTTAGAAACGATACATAAAAAGCGCAAACGCTCGAGTAAGGGATAGTCCTCTCGTTGCGCCAAAGACAGTACACGGGCATTAAAACTGAGAATGCTAAGATCTCTGTCAAGCAGAGCGGGCGTGGTGTTTTTCATGGCGATTATTGTATCCACTGAACCAGTGTCTATTGTGACAGTTTTGTGAAATTACACGAGCAAGCATTACAGGTCTGCCAATTGTTGCAATCGCTGCTCAGCAAATGCAGCAATCGCCAATCGCTCTTCTTCAGGCATGGTGGCAATATGCTTGACCATTAAACGTGTACGCGGATTCGCAGCCAGCAAAGCCTCGTGTCTGATTAAAAAACCCCAGTAAAGTGTTGTGAGTGGACAAGCCCGATCACCGGTTTTTTGTTTTGGATCATACCGACATCCCGTACAATAATTACTCATGCGCTGAATATAGGCACCACTGGCGATATAGGGCTTGCTGGTAAAGCGGCCCCCATTGGCATATAGCGCCATGCCAGCGACATTGGGCAACTCCACCCATTCCACGGCATCGACGTAAACGGCCAAAAACCATGCTGAGACCTGTTGCGGCGACAGTTGCGCCAGTGTCGAAAACAAGCCGATCACCATCAGGCGTTGAATATGATGTGCATAGCCAGTTTGCAAGGTTTGGCCTATACACTGCGATAAACATTGCATCTGCGTCTGCCCGGTCCAGAACCAGTTTGGCAAATCCAGTGCATGCTGGAAATAGTTCGCCGATTTAAGTGTTGGCATTTCCAGCCAATACACACCGCGCACAAACTCTCGCCAACCCAACACCTGGCGAATAAACCCTTCGACACTTGCTAATGAGGCGCGGCCATCAACATACGCCTGCTCGGCAGCGGCGATGACTTCACGCGGATTGAGTAACTTGAGATTCATGGCCGAAGCGAGTAGGGAATGCCACAAATATGGCTGGTTTTGCCACATGGCATCTTGATATGGGCCAAACTGCGCTAACTTTTCCTGGACAAAATGTGTGAGCAAGGTGAGTGCTTGCTCACGCGTCACTGGCCAGGTAAAAGACGCCAGCGCACCTGGGTGATCGGCAAACCGTTCATTCACCAGAGCCATGACTGCTTGCGTGATGGCATCTGGCGTAAACACAGGCGGCTGTGAGAGTGCTTGCGGACCTAACTTGCCCAGCGATTGACGGTTGTCATGATCAAAGTTCCAGCTGCCGCCTGCAGGCGTCTCGCCGTCCATAAGAATATGATATTTTTTACGCATGCCACGATAAAAAAACTCCATCCGCAAAGAAGTGTTTTTTTCGCTGTATTTGGCTGCCCAACGCCGGAACTGGTCGATACTACTCATGAAATGTGTATCTTGCAGCACATGTAGAGGCACCGCGTGCTGGTCAGCCACCGCTTGCAGACTCTGCCAGATGCGCCAATCACCAGGTTCGCAGACCTTGATTGCCTGTGGCTGATGCTGCTGCAATACGGTCTGCCAAACGGTCGCTAAATCAGGATAAGGATGTGCGTCTAGCTGAAAATAAGCCAATGGATAGTCTTGTGCCCGCAACCTCTCTGCAAAGTGGCGCATGGCAGATAAAAACAAGGTAATGCGCTGTCGGTGAGACCATACATGATTTGCTTCATGCATGACTTCAGCCATCACAATCAGGTCTTGCGTCGGATCAAAGTGGTCTAAGGCAGGGTTATCCAGCGTGAGCTGGTCACCGAGGATAATGACCAGGTTTCTCATATGGTGTGTTTTTGCAATGCGCGACGGCAACGCTCAGAGCAATATTTAACCTGATCCCAGTTATTCGCCCAGGCTTTTCGCCAGGTCATCGGTTTGCCACATTGCTGGCAGAGTTTTGTTGGCAGACTACTTTTGTTGCCTTTAAAGGCAACCGTCATACCTCAAAAACGGGGATGGCTGCCGATGATTCACGGACCACCGTTTTTTGCTGGTAGCAACGGCTGGCGATTCTGCAGATATCAACAAAATCTTCAGCAACCAGTGCAGCACGGCCCAATAAGCCACCGTCAATATCCGGCATACTGAGTAAGCTGTGCGCATTTTCAGGCGCCATACTACCGCCATAGACAATACGAATCTGCTCGGCAAACTCGCGGTCGCGTTCGGCAATCATCATACGGATAAATGCATGCATGCGTTGTGCCTGCTCAGGCGTGGCGTGCTCGCCAGTGCCAATCGCCCATACTGGCTCATAAGCGATGACCATATTGAATTTTTTGGCCAGTGCGAAGGCTTCATCATCGAGGCCATACACCACGTTCAGCATCTGGTTGCGCACAATGAGCTCGGCCATATTGCCATCGCGCTCATCCTGCGTCTCGCCCACGCAAAAAATAGGCGTCAGCCCGGCGTGCAAGGCATTAAGCAGACGCTTGGTGGCGACCTGGTTACTTTCGAGTTTGAGGGCACGCCGTTCAGAATGACCGATAATGGTATAGCTACAACCAAACTCGGCCACCATTTTGGCCGAAATGCAGGAGGTAAACGCGCCTTCAGTAAACTGGCTAACGTTTTGCGCACCCCAGGCAATCGAGGAGTCTTGCAGCAAGTCTTGCGCCTGATACAAGTATACATAAGGTAAACACACAGCTGTCGCTACGCCATCCAGGTCGTGCAACTCTTGCTTGAGCCTGTTCAGCAAGCCTTGATTTTCAAGCAAGCCGCCGTGCAGCTTCCAGTTACCAATGACTAATTTTTCTCGCATGATGGGATTCCTTTACTCATGCCCCCTCAATTTATAATTGCTTTTTTTAGGCTATTTCACTCACGGTCATGTCATGCAGCTAGTAAATGGCTGCCATTTTTTCCAGTGTAATTACCTTTATCTTACTCGCTTGTCCGGCACTACCAAAGGCCTCAAAGCGTTCTTTACACAAATGCTGTGCTGCCGTGGTCGCTTCTTTGAAATATTTGCGTGGATCGAACTCCTCAGGATGCTCGACCATATAGGCACGAATCGCCGCCGTCATCGCCAGGCGAATATCAGTATCAATATTGACCTTGCGCACGCCATTTTTAATGCCTTCTACAATCTGAGACACCGGTACACCATAGGTTTCCTTGATATTGCCACCATAATGCCGAATTTGTTCCAGCAAGGATTGCGGCACACTGGACGAACCATGCATCACCAGATGCGTGTTAGGGATTTTGGCATGGATTTCGCGAATACGTTCAATCGACAGCGTATCGTCTGAAGGTGGTCGTGTGAATTTATAAGCACCATGGCTGGTACCAATGGCAATGGCCAGTGCATCGACTTTGGTCGCTTCAACAAACGCAGCCGCTTCATCCGGATCAGTCAGCAATTGTGACTCATCCAGTTTACCTTCGGCACCAACGCCATCCTCTTCGCCTGCCATGCCGGTTTCCAGCGAGCCCAGCACGCCCAGCTCGCCCTCAACCGACACGCCGACCGCATGCGCAAACTCGACCACACGTCGCGTCACTTCAACGTTGTATTCATAACTCGCGGGCGTTTTACCATCTTCTTTAAGCGAGCCATCCATCATCACACTAGAGAAGCCACTGCGAATGGCCATCTGGCAGACCTTGGGCGAAGCGCCATGATCCTGATGCATGCAAATGGGAATATGCGGATATTGCTCAATCGCGGCCTCGACCATTTTGCGTAGAAAAGACTCCCCGGCATAACCGCGGGCCCCTGCCGAAGCTTGCAAAATGACCGGACTGTCGACTTCGTCAGCCGCCTTCATAATGGAGAGAATCTGCTCCATATTGTTAATATTAAATGCAGGCAGGCCATAGCTGTGTTCTGCGGCGTGGTCGAGTAGTTGCCTGAGCGAAATCAATGCCATGTCATACTCCTTTTATTGTGAAGCTTGCTGATGGTAATCACGCAAGCGCTGGATTTCCTGTTTAGCGCCTAACAATACTGGCACACGCTGATGACATGCCGTCGGCTGAAGGGCCAGCACATCTTCCAGCCCGTCTATGCTTGCCCCACCAGCCTGTGTCACCAGCAAACTCATGGGATTAGCCTCATACAATAATCTTAAGCGGCCCGCTTTGACCGGCTGCTTGCTATCGCGCGGATACAGAAACACGCCACCGCGCGTCAGAATACGGTGTACATCCATCACCATACTGGCACACCAGCGCATATTAAAGTCACGCCCACGCGGCCCCTCACTGCCTTGCAGGCATTCACTAATATAGCGCTGTACCCCGGGTTGCCAATAGCGCTGATTGCTGGCGTTAATGGCAAACTCTGAGGTTTCCTCACCAATCTGCACGGTTTGTTGCGTTAATACAAATGACTGACTGTGCTGATCCAGCGTAAACACATGTGTGCCCTGGCCAATGGTGAGTACCAGCAAGGTAGCCGGGCCATACATGATATAGGCCGCGGCACGCTGATCCTGTCCTGGCTGCAAAAAAGCCTGATCACCCAGCGTGGCCACGCTGATATTAGGAATGACCGAGAAAATACTGCCGACGACGCCATTAATCGCCAGGTTAGAAGAGCCATCCAGAGGATCCATACTAACCAGAAATGGTGCATCCAGCGTTTCAAACAAGACCGGCGCATCTACTTCTTCTGACAATACGCCAGCCACCACTGCCGAAGCGCGCAGGTGTGCCGCGGCCACCTCGTGGCTACGAATGTCCAGCTGCATCTGTGTTTCGCCTTGCACATTGGTACTGGTCATTTTTTCCGTGACCCCTTCCAATGCCCCTTGCTTGATCAGCGCAGCAATTTCAATCCCCGCCTCGGCAATATGCCAGATCAGCACATTCAAGGCATGGTTGACAGAAACCTTCTTTAAAAACACATCCAATTGCATGGCAATCACCTTTGATGGATTAAGCGTACTTGGGCCATATGACACTGTAACTGATAGCGCCAGGGCTTGAAGTCATGATGACAGGCTGAAAACTAGCGTATTTAAAGTAAGTACGGACGACCTCCGTGCGATTGATGCCTGCAAACATGCAATGTTTATGCCTGACTTTTTAAAGTAGACGCTGCTATTCCCACATTGTTCAACCTGATTGGCTAGCGCTGAGCCAAACGGGCGCTGACAAACTGCGAGTGTTAACGCGCGATCAATTGCCCAATGGCCTGTTGTGCCGCCACAAAACCAGCGGTGGCCGTCACGCAAATACTGGAACCGTAACCTGCGCAGTTGAGGCCTGTCAGTCCTGCTGTCGATGTTTCACAAGCCTCTTCAGGTCGCTCGACTGGCTCATCTGAGTACACGGCAACAATGCCGAATTTGGCCGATTTCTTGTGATCAGAAGCCTTGGGGAAACCATGATCCCGACGTAACTGGTTGCGGACCTTCGCCAGCATGCGATCGCCCTGCACATGCGCCAGGTCAGCCAGGCGTATACGCGTCGCATCCAGCTTGCCACCTGCACTACCGACCATCACCAACGGCAATTGCTGCTGCTTGCAATAGGCCGCCAGAGCGATTTTGGCCTTGGTATCATCCATACAATCGACCACCATATCCGGCTGATCGGCCAAGAGAATCTTGAGGTTTTCAGGTGTCACAAAATCCTCAACTTCAAGCACGTCACACAATGGATTAATCGCCGCAATGCGCTCACGCATGGCCGTCACTTTGGCCTTGCCCAGCGTATCCTCCAGCGCATGAATCTGGCGGTTTATGTTCGACTCGGCAATATTATCCAGATCCACCAAGGTCAACTTGCCCACCGCATTGCGCGCCAGGGCTTCTACTGTCCACGACCCCACACCACCAATGCCAATGACCAGCACATGCGCTTGCTGCAAATTGATCAAACCCTGCTCGCCATATAAGCGACGCACGCCGCTAAAACGGCGCTGGCTATCCACTAACTGATCGGCTGTCATGCTGTTTGGGTCGTTTCCAGCACGACATAAGCCAGTGCCAGGTTTTTTTCATCACTGATGCTGATATGCGATTGATAAATATGGTGTTGTTTGAGAAAGGCCTGCAGTGTTGATGACAGTTGCAACAAGGGACGACCTAGCGCATCGTGGGTGACTGCAATATTCTGAAAGCTGACATCGCCGCGAATGCCGGTACCTATCGCCTTGGCAAAAGCTTCTTTTGCGGCAAAGCGTTTAGCAAGAAAACGTGCCTTGAGTTTACTCGCTTCATAATCAGACCACTCACTAGGTGCCAGAATACGTTTGGCAAAGCTGTCACCGAACTGATCGAGTGACGCCTCGATCCGCTCAACTTCGACAATATCTGTGCCTATGCCGTAAATCATCGATACTCCTGACAATACGGGTTTAGTCGCATCATTTTGGTGAAAACTCTTTCATCAGTGCCTTCATTTCACGCACCGCATTATCCCACCCCACAAACAGGGCATGCGCCACAATGGCATGACCAATATTGAGTTCCTCAAAGCCTGGCAGGCGCGCAATATGATGCACATTGTGATAATGCAAGCCATGACCGGCATTCACTACCAGACCCGCCGCTTTCGCATGTTTGAGCGCGGCGTCGATTTTCTCCAGTTCATCCAACTGATCTTTTTCTGTATCAGCATCGGCAAAGGTACCGGTATGCAACTCAATCACCGGCGCGCCCATTTTGGCAGCCGCATCAATCTGCGCCATATCTGGCGCGATAAACAGTGACACACGTATGCCTTGATCAGACAGTTTTTTAACCGCATGCTCCACTTTGGCGTAGTGTGTGAGCACATCCAAACCGCCTTCGGTCGTGCGCTCCTCTCGGCGCTCAGGCACCAGGCAAACGTCTTGCGGGTTGACCTGAATGGCGATATCGATCATCTCGCTAGTGACCGCACATTCGAGGTTCATTTTAGTTTGCAGCAAAGGGCGTAAAGCAAAAATATCCGCATCCTGCATATGGCGACGATCTTCGCGCAAATGCAAGGTAATGCTGTCTGCACCAGACTGCTCAGCGCGCAGTGCGGCCTGCACAACGCTTGGATATTTGGTGCCACGCGCCTGACGAATCGTTGCGACGTGGTCAATATTGACGCCTAGTTTTAACATAGTTCTCTTTGTAATTGGGTGAATGACAATATTTTAACTGTTGATTATGGTAAACCAAATTAATCATGCGAAAAATAGAAAGATATAGATATCTATGTACTTAGGAGTATGTTTGATTTCGCCTTTCGGCGAGTTACTTTTNNAGCAACGCAAGGGAGCCGCAGGCCGTGATGGCTGGGTGTCTTCCTCTTTGGTTACTTTCTGGGGGACAAGCACCAGAAAGTGACTCGCCTAGAGGCGAAAAGAATACATCACGTAAACAAACTAAAACCCCTGCAAATCCACCAATAACTGCCTGGTATGCAACGGCTTCTCGCCCAAATAATGCTGCAACAAATAGCGCATCAATTGCTTGCTTTGTGACTGTGTCGTCGCGTGACTATAATTGCCGCGCGACATTTCCAGCAGGGTAGCGCCCTGAATCAACAAGCCATTTCTGGTGGCTGAAGGTGAGCAAGCACCATAATCTGCTTCGAAGCGATAGGTTTCATCCGCATGGATAATCTCACCGTTTTCGTCATGCGTGAGCGGTACAGCATAGCCGAGCTCCTGCAACATCTTGAGCTCAAACCGGCGCAGGATTTCGGCTAGCTGGCCATTGCTCGCATCTTGCTGCAAGGTAGAAAGCAACTGTATGGTTTGTGCGTAATATTCAAACAACTGTGCATGGGCATCATCGCGCGGCAACAGGCGCAATAGCAGTTCATTCATGTAAAAGCCACACATCAGGGCATCGCCCCTGAGGAGGGTCAGGCCGGTCATCCACTCTAATTCATGTAGCGTTTTGAGTTCGTTTTTACCTGACCAGGTACCGGCCAACTGCTGGAAAGATTGCAGCATGCCGCGCATGGCCGAGAGTGGGCGCCGTGCGCCTTTAGCCACGGCCGCAATGCGCCCCAGGTCGCGGCTGAACATTTCAACCACGAGACTGGTTTCTTTAAAGGGATAGGTGTGAAGAATAAAAACCGGCTGCTGGGATTGCTTGTGGCTTCCGGAATCGGGAGGTTTTACTGCCATATGTTGATGCCAGTAGAATCAAGTGTTACTAGAAACCCAGGCTCTTCAATGCGCGCGCATCATCGGCCCAGCCGCCCTTCACCTTGACCCAGGTTTCCAGGTAGACTTTGGAACCGAACAGTTTTTCCATATCCTGACGGGCTTCGGTGGAAATTTGCTTGAGCTTTTCGCCACCTTTACCAATGATCATCGGCTTCTGGCTGTCTTTATCGACAATAATGGCGGCAAAAATACGGCGCAGGTTTTTGACGGTTTCAAACTTTTCGATTTCTACCGTCACCGAGTAAGGCACTTCGTCACCCAGCAAGCGGAAGATTTTTTCACGGACCAGTTCGGCCGCCAGAAAGCGCTCATTTTTATCGGTGAGCTCATCCTCGGCATACATCGCTGGCTGCTCAGGCAAATGCTCGCGCACTGCGGATAGTAATTCATCCAGATACAGGCTCTTTTTGGCACTGACCGGAATAATGCCTGCGAAATCAAACAGCAGGTCAAAGTCCTGAATCAAGGGCAATAAATTACCTTTATCGCCCATCAGGTCTGCCTTGTTGACGACCAGCAACACCGGTTTGTTCTTTGGCAGCAGCTTGAGCACGATTTCATCGGCTTCGCCCAATTTCATTGGCTCAATCACAAACAGCACGACGTCGACTTCGGTCAACACCTGGGTGACGGTTTTGTTAAGTGTTTTATTGAGCGCGTTGATATGTTTTTGCTGAAAGCCAGGCGTATCCACAAACAGGAACTGGGTATCGTCTGTGGTATGAATGCCCAGCAGGCGATGGCGCGTGGTCTGCGCCTTACGCGAAGTAATCGCCAGCTTCATGCCTAAAATATGATTTAGCAGTGTGGATTTACCGACATTGGGGCGACCAACGATGGCAACGGTACCACAACGAAAATCGTCTGCAGCGGGGATAATGTCTTCTGTCATGATTGAATCTCGTCCATGGCCAATTTGGCCGCTTGTTGCTCCGCCACACGGCGGCTGGTGCCCACCCCGGTGGTGGTCAGCTTAAGTTTTTTAATAAAACACTGCACGGTGAAGCTTTGCGCATGCGCCTCGCCTTCAATAGAAACTACCTGATACTCCGGCAGGTCCATTTTCTTGCTTTGCAGATATTCTTGTAATTGCGATTTGGCGTCTTTATCAATCGCCTTGGGATCTATGGTTTGCAGCTTGTCGCGATACAGCAATGCGACCACTTGCTGGGCAGCCTCAAAGCCGCCATCCAGGTAAACCGCACCAACAATCGCCTCCAGCGCATCAGCCAGAATCGAAGGGCGGCGCCAACCGGCGCTTTTAAGCTCACCCTCCCCTAACTTGAGTGCGTCACCCAAATGCAAGTCGGCCGCAATTTCAGCCAGGCTGGCCTCGCGCACCAGCTTTGCGCGCAAACGGCTTAAATCACCCTCGGGCAAATTTGGAAATAAATTAAACAACTGGTGCGCAATAATAAAGTTGAGCACGCTATCGCCTAAAAACTCCAGACGCTCGTTATTGGTGGCAGAAAAACTGCGGTGAGTAAGCGCTTGTTGCAGTAAGGCAGGCTGCGTAAAGCTGTAGCTAATTCTGGTTTGTAATACCGGGAATGCGTTCATTTAAGTGCGATCAAGCCAGCCATTAAGGTTTGCTGGCAGCATCAAAGTCGATCAACAAGGTCATGGTATCTGTCAGTGCAATCTTTTTCTGGTAGCGCATGGCCACAACGCCACCGCTGATGTCCAAATCGCGACCAGTCACGTCATGGATACTGTCCACCTGCATCTGGCGATCAAACGCAGTGCGCACATCGCTGTCATTTTGCAATAAAGGATCGTGCGCAATGCGGTTCACCGTGGCCTGGATAGAATAGTACTCCATGTAAGCAGGCAAGGCCTTGAGGGCTACCGTGCCCAGGATGCCAAATGCGGTCAGAATCAGCAAAAAGCCGATCAAACCGATGCCGTGTTGGTGAGCGCTCTTTGAGTCATTCATTGTGCTATCCCTCAAGAAGATGTCTTTTTCCACACGGCTCGCCGTGCCCCTAACCAATACTTTGCCCGATACGGCGCCATTGGTCAAAATTAAACCAGATAAAGAATGCGCGGCCGACCAGATGTTTTTCTGCGACAAAGCCCCACACGCGGCTATCTGAGCTGTTATCACGGTTATCGCCCATGGCGAAATACTCACCTGCCGGCACAGTAATTGTTTCTCCCTGCATCAGGCGGTCACCCGCGCTACCAGGGCTATACTGGTTCATGATGTCATGAATCAACACATCATGCTTGACGTCGCCCAACTGCTCGCTCAAGCGTGACGCAGTCACATCCACCGCGCGCGCATTGCCGCTTTCGTCATTCACATTGAGTGCATATTGATATGGTTGCACAAAATCAAGATTAATCACTTTGCCATTAATTGTTAACTGCTTGTCGCGATACTGGATTTTGTCGCCTGGCAAACCCACTACACGCTTGATGTAGTCAATCGAAGTGTCAGGCGGGTAATGAAACACAAATACATCACCACGCTTGGGCAGACTCACCGGGTAAAACACGTTATTGATAATAGGCACGCGCAAACCGTAAGTGAATTTGTTGACCAGGATGTAATCGCCTGCCAGCAGGGTTGGCATCATGGAACCGGATGGAATCTTGAATGGCTCGACCACAAACGAACGCACCATAAATACCAGCAAGATTACCGGGAAAAAGCTTTTACTGTATTCCACATACCATGGGTCGGCGACATCGCCCAATGCACCCGCCTGGCGTTGTTTGCGCAAGACCAGAATATCCAGCAGCCAGATCACGCCTGAGACCAGCAAAATCACCAACATAAAGATTGCAAAATACATGCTTGTTTCCTGAGTAAGCTATTGCACTAAAAGTGACTATTTATCTTCTACACGCAAGATGGCAAGGAAGGCTTCTTGTGGAATTTCCACGTTACCCACCTGCTTCATACGCTTTTTACCTTCTTTTTGTTTTTCCAGCAACTTGCGCTTACGCGTGATATCACCACCATAACATTTGGCAATCACATTTTTACGCATGGCCTTCACCGTTTCACGCGCAATAATGTTGGCACCAATCGACGCCTGAATCGCAATATCAAACATCTGGCGTGGTATCAATTCGCGCATTTTAGACACCAGTTCACGGCCGCGATACAAGCTATTGGCGCGGTGCACAATCAGGCTTAATGCATCGACACGCTCGCCGTTGACCATAATATCCAGCTTGACCAGGTCCGCAGCACGGAACTCAAGAAACTCGTAGTCCATGGAGGCATAGCCACGTGAGACTGACTTCAGCTTATCAAAGAAATCCAGCACCACCTCATTCAACGGCATCTCGTAGCTCAACATGACCTGGCGGCCCATGTATTGCATATTGCGCTGGATACCGCGCTTGTTATTACACAAGGTCATCACTGGGCCCACATAGTCTTGTGGCATCAGCAAGTTCACCACAATCATGGGCTCACGAATTTCTTCAACCCGGGAAGGCTCAGGTAAGCGTGACGGGTTTTCGATTTGTACTACTTCACCACTTCTCAGTAACAGCTCATAAATCACTGTAGGCGCAGTGGTAATCAAATCCATGTCGTACTCGCGCTCCAGGCGCTCCTGTACGATCTCCATATGCAGCAAACCCAAAAAGCCGCAACGGAAGCCAAAACCCAGCGCAGTTGAGTTTTCCGGCTCAAACTGCAAGCTGGAGTCATTCAAACTCAGTTTTTCCAGTGCGGTACGCAAGGATTCAAACTGGTTGGACTCCACCGGATACAAACCCGCAAACACCTGTGGCTTCACTTCTTTAAAGCCAGGCAATGGCGCTGCTGCAGGCTTGCCAGCTAAGGTTACCGTGTCACCAACTTTGGCTGCTGCCAGCTCTTTAATGCCCGCGATAATAAAGCCCACTTCACCGGCGCTTAATTGCGTGCGCTGTACCGATTTTGGCGTAAACACACCCACTTGTTCACACAAATACTCAGCGCCAGTTGCCATCAGGCGGATCTTTTCCTTGGCCTTCAACGAACCATCCACCACGCGTACCAGCATGACTACGCCCACATAGTTATCAAACCAGGCGTCAATCACCAGCGCTTTCAACGGTGCATCAATATCACCGACTGGCGGTGGCACCTTGGCGACAACTTCTTCCAGCACATCGCGCACGCCTTCGCCTGTTTTGGCCGAACAACGCACGGCATCCGTCGCATCGACGCCGATGACATCTTCAATTTCTTGCGAGACACGCGCCGGGTCCGCAGAGGGCAAGTCAATCTTGTTGAGGATAGGCGTCACTTCGACACCCAGATCAATCGCGGTGTAGCAGTTGGCCACACTTTGCGCCTCTACGCCTTGCGAGGCATCTACCACCAGCAACGCGCCCTCACAGGCAGACAGCGAGCGACTCACTTCGTAGCTAAAGTCGACGTGACCGGGGGTATCAATCAGGTTGAGCTGATAAATTTCACCGTTATTGGCTTTGTATTGCAAGGCTGCGGTTTGCGCCTTGATAGTAATGCCACGCTCACGTTCGATGTCCATGCTATCGAGCACTTGCGCTTCCATTTCGCGCGCCTCCAGGCCACCGCATAATTGAATAATGCGGTCTGCCAGTGTCGATTTGCCGTGGTCAATGTGGGCAATGATCGAAAAATTACGAATATTTTTCATGTTCAGTTATGCGTTATTTACAAGCAAGAAAGGCGCTTGAAGCGCCTTTCAAATGGGGTGCATTTTACAACAAATGCATGAATATCAGTGATTTATTTTCCGCCCAGGCCCAGGCAGGCAGCGTGAATTCCCGGCCTTAAAAAAAACAAAAAGACAGGCTGCCCTGTCTTTTTGCAACATCACCACAGCCCTTACTTGATTTTAATCGGCACGTACAAGGTGTTTTCACCACGCTGTACTAATACCGCCACTGTTTTACCGGCAGCCACCGCGTTAATCTGCTTGTTAAACGCATCCACGCTTTGGCTTTCATTGTTATTCAAGCCAAGAATCACATCACCGCGACGGATACCGGCTTGCGCCGCAGCACCACTGCTCTCAATCACCAGCAGGCCATTTTTACCATTAAGCTTTTTCTTCTGCAACGCAGTGAGCTCACGTAAAGTCAGGCCAATTTTATTCGCCTCTGGCTTGACCGGCTCTTTGCTGGACGCGGCCACCTCAGGTTGTTCGCTAGGCATTTCGCCAACGCCCAATTGCAGCGTTTTGTTGGCACCTTTGCGCACAATTTCCACGGGCACCACTTTGCCTGGCTTGGTGGTGGCCACCACACGTGGCAAATCACTCGAAGTCGTAATTGGCTTGCCATCAAACTTGAGAATAATATCGCCCGCTTCCAAGCCGCCCTTATCCGCCGGGCTGTTTTTCTCAATGCCTGCAATCAACGCACCGCTGGTTTGCTTGAGGCCGAACGAGTCAGCCAGGTCTTTGGTGACTTCCTGAATACCGATACCCAACCAGCCACGTGCAATACGGCCAGCGGCCTTGAGCTGATTGGAAATATCAATGGCGACATCAATCGGGATACTGAAAGACAAGCCCATGGAACCGCCGCTTTTACTATAGATCTGCGAGTTCACACCCACCACTTCGCCACGCAGGTTAAACAGCGGGCCACCGGAGTTACCCGGGTTGATCGCGACGTCAGTTTGAATAAACGGCACATAGTTTTCTTGTGGCAATGCGCGGCCTTTGGCACTCACAATACCGGCGGTCATGGTGTTTTCAAGGCCGAACGGCGAACCAATGGCCGCCACCCACTCACCGACTTTCAATGCGTTCGGGTCACCGACGGTCACTTTAGGCAAGCCAGTCGCTTCAATTTTAATCAGCGCCACATCGGTACGCTTATCCGCACCGATGATTTTCGCCTTGAATTCACGTTTGTCATACAACTTGACCAACACCTCATCGGCCTCATTCACCACATGCGCGTTGGTAAGAATATAGCCATCGGCACTGATAATAAAACCAGAACCTAAGGACTGTGTTTTATAGTCCTGGCCACCGTCCTGGCCTTGACCACCAGGCATCCCGGGGATACCAAAGCGACGCAAAAACTCTTGCAGGTTTTCGTCATTCGGCATACCAGGGAAGCCAATATTGCCACCATGCACCACAGAAGTAATGCTGATATTGACCACCGCCGGCCCTTGTTTTTCCGCCAACTCAGTAAAATCAGGCAAGTCTTTGGCCTCTACGGCCACCACTGGCATGGCGATTGTGACCGCACACGCTAACATCACGCCAGAAATCCATCGTTTCATCATGATTATTCCTACCATTTAATGATTAAAAAAATCTTTTACGCCATGCCATGAAACACAGCACGGGCATATTGACACTGGAAAGCGTCACCCTCATTACATGGCGACGCTGCAGAGAAATACAAGTTGTGGGGAGAGTGGTTGCGCACCATGTCATGAGGCCTGGGAACGATCAATCTTTGCAATTGAACCACTGACCAGGCATGAAATTATTTTTTAAACGTCACCTGTTGAGCGATTTGCTCAACCGTTTGCGCAGGCACTTCGCCCACGACCACCAACTGGTAGCCATTTAACACATGCGCATAGACATTGGTCGATCCCATGGTTTTCTTGCCAACACGCGGCTGCATGCCTTTGACCATCGGCTCCACAAATAGCGATACGGATGCCAGACCATCTGAGAAAATCAATTGCTGCACAGGCGCAGTCCTGCCCGGCACTTTCAACTGGATTTGATCCACTTTTTTGTAACCCGCGGGCAAATTAGCCACGACCAGATTATCCACCGTGTGTGTCAAATCGGTGGTGTCATCCATCACATAAGGTTTGGTCGCATCGATTTTGGGCTGAAACCAGTCAAGGTCCTTGGTGTGCAGCATTGCCACCTGATTAAAACCAATCTGTTCCAGCGTATGGCCTTGCATATCGAGCATGCTCATTTTGAGCAACAAGCCATATTCAGCATCTGACCAGATCCGATACTGATAACGCAGGTTGTCATTCGGCACCATGTCGATCACTTGCGCTAACCGTCCGGCAATGCGCTCCTGGCCGACAAACTTCAGTTTGTAATTTTGCTTGAGGGGATATAACTGTGTGGGCAACATGGCCGGAAACAGGTTTTGGCCGCGCCGCTTTTCAATCACGACTTTGTCATTTTTGGCATTGAAGATGACGATATCATCGCCTTCACTGAAGACTTCGCGCGGCCGCCCATCCAGCACCACATTGCGGGTGAACTCGCGTCCGCCTTCATAAATATGGGTAATCTGCACCGAGCGTATCATCGCGCCGTTGTGATAAACAAATAGACCCTGATAATTTAACTCTCGGGCGGCAGAAGCGGTTTTCTGCATGGTTGCCCAGAGATCTTCTTCGGCAAAAGCAGCCTGGCTGATGGCCGCCAGGCACAAGACAGGCAAGAGCGCTCGACGGAAATCAAACGCCCGAAGGAAATCAAACTTAGGTGACATACGGAGTAACGACAGTAAAGTTATTCGCCAGCGTTATAAGCTACATTGTGCATGTAATACGTTGCACTATTAGGTGCATAGTTGTGATGCGCGACGACATATTGATCTGTGTCATTGTCAGCAATTTGCGTCGGTGCAGCCACTTCCGGCTGATTCAACACGAACATGCCCACAAAGAAAGCGGCAGCCACCGAAGCGGCGATTGACCAGCTATATTTACTGAAACGCGGACGGATATGAGTCACCTTTTCAGACACAGTGAGGGCTTGCGGCGCCAACATGGTGGGTTCATCATCAAGCTGCGCCATAATGCGGCTGGTCATATCAGACTCCACCCAGCATTCTTCACGGATCACATCGCGAATCACATGATAGTCACGCCAGGCCTGGGCAACGTCACCCGTAGATTTGGCTGCGAGAAAAATATGTTCACAGCGTTCAACATCGACTTCACCGTCGACCAATGCAGATAATTGCTGCTTCATAATAACCCCAAGTCAATCAATGTTTTTATGTTAGCATTTAACAAAAAATTTGTCATAACACCTACACACCCACCACCGTTTTATAGCAAATATTGCGCGATTACCAACGTTTATGCTGAGGTGTATCCAACAATGGCCTCAACTTCGCCGCAATTGTTTCGCGCGCCCGAAAAATACGTGAACGTACTGTACCGATAGGACATTGCATCACGTTAGCAATGTCTTCATAACTCAAGCCTTCCAACTCGCGCAAAGTAATTGCAGTGCGTAACTCTTCAGGCAATGCGGCAATCGCATCGTTCACTGTTTGCGCAATTTCTTTCGTCATCAACGATGTTTCAGGCGTCTCCATCGTACGCATGTCATCGCCTTCATCGAAGTTTTCTACATCTTCGATTTCCACATCCTGCATCACCTGCGGCTTGCGCCCCAAAGAAACAAGATAATTCTTGGCCGTGTTAATACCAATCCGGTACAACCAGGTGTAAAACGCACTGTCACCACGAAAACTGTGCAATGCACGATACGCCTTGATAAAAGACTCCTGCACCACGTCTTCCACCTCTGCCTGGTCGCGTATCATGCGTGACAACAGGCGGCCGAGTTTACGATGGTATTTTTCAACCAACAATCCAAAGGCGCGCTTATCGCCTTGCTGAGCGCGTTCAACCAGCATCTGGTCAAACTCTTTATTCTCTTGCTGTTTGGCGTTCGCCGCCTGAACAGTCATATCGCGATGACTCCCTTGGGTAATTTTATGATTGGGAGTAGTATACGCTTTTGTGTTATTTTCGACGAACCCGGTGCGCGTTAACGCCTCTAAATTTGCTGTGTGTAACATCGCCTCATCCCTTATTTTTGCCTGCCACTGCAACACGCAATACAGACAGCTATGTGACCTTGCACTGCCTTC
The DNA here is from genome assembly GCF_002454655.1 of Methylophilus sp. UBA6697. Classification (NCBI taxonomy): domain Bacteria; kingdom Pseudomonadati; phylum Pseudomonadota; class Betaproteobacteria; order Nitrosomonadales; family Methylophilaceae; genus Methylophilus; species Methylophilus sp. UBA6697. The sequence goes on along the minus strand of NZ_DKJH01000004.1, from coordinate 22,034 downwards.
CAAAGTTCCATTGATCTCAAAACAATATGAATAAAGTGTTTGATGTCCTGATTATTGGCAGCGGGCTGGCGGGACAATCGCTGGCGTTAAGATTGGCCGATCAACACCGGGTATGCATCTTAAGCAAGCGCGAACTCACACTGAGTGCCAGCAACTGGGCGCAAGGCGGCATTGCTGCTGTACACAACAGCGAAGACTCCATAGAAGCCCATATTAAAGACACCCTGGATGCAGGCGCCGGACTGTGTGACAGCGAAGTGACGCGCATGGTGGTGACCAATGGCCGTGCCAGCATTGAGTGGTTATTGCAGCAAGGCGTGAATTTCACTCGCGAAGCGGACGATGACCGCTTGCACCTGACCCGTGAAGGCGGTCACAGCCACCGGCGCGTGGTACATGTCGCTGATGCGACCGGCCAGGCAGTGCAAACCACACTCACAGATCGCGTACGCGAGCACCCGAACATCACCATTCTCGAACACCATATCGCGGTCGACCTGATCACCACGCACAAACTGTTCAAACAAACAGCCAGCGACGGCCCCAACCGCTGCCTGGGCGCTTATGTACTCAACAACCAGACTGGCAAAGTGATCACGCTTTCTGCGCAATACACCGTCACCGCCACGGGCGGCGCGGGCAAAGTATATTTGTACACGACCAACCCTGACATCAGCACCGGCGACGGTATCGCCATGGCCTGGCGCGCAGGGTGCCGCGTGGCGAATATGGAGTTCGTGCAATTTCACCCAACCTGCCTTTATCACCCGCATGCAAAATCCTTTTTGATTTCAGAAGTATTGCGTGGTGAAGGTGGCTTATTGCTGTTGCCTGATGGCACGCGCTTTATGCCCTGGCATGATGAACGGGCCGAACTGGCACCACGTGATGTGGTGGCGCGCGCCATCGACTTTGAAATGAAAAAACGCGGCCTGGATTGTGTCTACCTGGATATCAGCCACAAACCAGTCGAGTTTATTCAATCGCACTTCCCCAACATTTATCAGCGCTGCCTGCAATTGGGCATTGATATCAGCAAACAGCCGATTCCGGTGGTGCCTGCTGCGCACTACACCTGCGGCGGCGTGATGACCGATATGCATGGCCGCACCGACATTGACTGCCTGTATGCGATTGGCGAAACGGCGTGCACCGGCCTGCACGGGGCGAATCGCCTGGCCAGTAACTCCTTGCTCGAGTGCCTGGCGTTTAGTCAGAGCTGCGCGCTTGATATAGAAAGACTGGGCTTACAGCCGACCATTTCATTGCCTGACTGGGATGAAAGCCGCGTCACAGACGCCGACGAAGAAGTGTTGATTACCCACACCTGGGATGAATTACGCCGCTTCATGTGGAACTATGTCGGCATTGTGCGCACCACCAAGCGCCTGAGCCGCGCCCTGCATCGTATCCATATGCTGCGAAACGAAGTGCATGAGTTCTACAGTAACTTCAAAGTCAGCCACGACCTCATTGAACTGCGTAATTTGCTGCAAGTCGCCGAACTGATTGTGCGTTGCGCCATTGACCGCCATGAAAGTCGCGGCCTGCACTTCAGTAAAGATTATCCCGACTTGCTGCCAGAGGCGATTCCCAGTGTACTGACACCAGACAATTACACCAGCCTGCTGGATTAAGCATTGCATGATAAAAGTTTGGCTGCCAGTCAGCTTGCTTATTGCAAGCGTTTACTCACATGCAGCGCCTGTACTGGTCAACGTCATTGATGGCGACACCGTCATTATTCGTGACAACACCCTCACCTACCACTTACGCCTGCTGGATATCGACGCACCTGAACGGCAGCAAGCTTTCGGCATCCAATCCAGACGCAGCCTGAAGCAGCTTTGCGAGCACGCAAACATTGCCGTCCACCTGCAAGGCCGTGATATATATGGCAGGACACTGGGGCATTTGTATTGCAACAACACCGATGCCAGCCAATCACAAATTGCGCTGGGCATGGCCTGGTTTAACGCACGCTATTCAAAACGGTTAGAACTGGATGCATTACAGCGCCAGGCACTGCAACAAGGCTTGGGCTTGGGCTTGTGGCAAGATGCCGAGCCGATGCCGCCCTGGCAATGGCGAAAACTTTACGGACAATATTATCGTCGGCAAGAATGACACATGCAGACAATATCCTTTAGAATACTGTTTTATCAAAGAACTTTAGGACTTTAGACATGCAAGTAGCGATGAACACCGTGGTCACCATGACCTATAAACTGCAAAATAGCGATGGCGACACCTTGGAAGAAAGCAAGGATCCGGTTGCCTATCTGCATGGCGGTTATGACAACATTTTCCCGAAAGTGGAAGAAGCCATGCACGGCAAAAACGTGGGCGACGTGATAGAAGTGAGCCTGGACCCGGAAGATGCTTTTGGCGAATACGATGATGCCTTGGTGCAAATCGAACCAGCCAGCGCATTTCCTAGCAAAGACCTGAAAGTGGGCATGCAGTTTGAAGGTGAAGACGAAACCGGCGACGTGATTTTGTACACCATCACTGACATTGCAGACGGCAAAGTCGTGGTTGACGGCAACCATCCTTGGGCTGGCCAACGCCTGTTGTTTACTGCAACCATCGCCAGCGTGCGTTCAGCAAACCAGGAAGAAATTTCTCACCAGCACGTACATGGTGCCGGTGGTCATCACCACTAAGTAGCACGCTGCTTACCTCATAAGCAGCTTATTTGGCCTGGCGCAAGACTCCTTGCGCCAGCGTTAACACCTCATCGGCAACCTCTGCCACCTCATCCCCCACATGACTGACGTATAGCGTTGGCAAACCAAACGTTGCAATCACCTGCTTGATATAAGGCAATACTTGCTGCTTGAGCTGATCATCCAGGCCACTCAATGGCTCATCCATCAGTAGCACCGAAGGCTGACGCAGCAAAGCACGCCCGATGGCCACCCGCTGCTTTTCCCCACCAGACAACTGGCTGGGCTTGCGTTTAAGCAAGGGCTGGATGGCTAGCACATCCACCACCTCGGGCAGCACGATCCTGGCCATGCCTGCGGGCATGCCATAGCGTAAATTCTGCTCTACGCTCATATGCGGAAACAAGCGTCCATCCTGGAACACCAGTCCGACCGGGCGCTGCCATGGCGGCAACTGAATCGCCTGTTTATGATCGAACCAGAGATGATCACCACTGCGGATGACGCCGGAAGACGGCATCAACAGCCCGGCAATACTATGCAATAAGGTTGTTTTTCCTGAACCCGATGCACCCATGATCCCCAGGCATTGGCCGGGGGCCAGCGCGAAGTTTGCCTGCAGGTCAAATGCAGTGCTTGCCGCATAAGGCTGCTGTATCCGGATATCGACCGTAAACATCAGCGCTGACTCCTGAGTAAGCGGCGCTCCAGCCACTGGCTGGCCAGCAAAGCAAATACAGAGACCAGCACACTCAATATCACCAGGCGCAAGGCAGCAGCATCGCCCTCGGGCGACTGGGTGAGGCTATAAATCGCCAATGGCAAGGTACGCGTTTCACCTTCGAGGTTACCCGCAAAGGTAATGGTGGCGCCAAACTCACCCAGGCTACGGCTAAACGCCAGAATACCGCCAGTGAGTACACCATGATAAGAAAGCGGCAGGGTAATTGAAAAAAATGTTTTGACTGGTGTGGCCCCCAATGTCTGCGCGGCCTGCTCCAATAAAGGATTTACCTGCATCAGCGCCTGGCGAATAGCACGCACCATCAGCGGAAACGCCATCACAGCAGAGGCGATCACCGCCCCCCACCAGTGGAAGGTCAGTTGTATGTGAAATTGCTCATACAACCAGCTACCAATCCAGCCGCGCCGTCCCAGCAACACCAGCAACATATAGCCTAGCACCACTGGCGGTAGCACCATGGGCAGATGCACCAGCGCATCCACAACAGCATGTCCCCAGAATTGCTTTCTGGCCAGCAGCCAGGCCATAGCGATGGCTGGCAACAATAACACCAGCACACAGCAGGCAGCCACTTTCAGTGACAACAGCACGATGTCGATTTCAACAGGAGACAACGACCACATAACAGTCACAAACAGCTTGCAGACTAATCGTTGAACAAGGGTTTAAAACCGTAAGAGAGCAACAGTTTTTTAGCTTCGGCGGATTGCAGGTAGTGGTAAAAAGCATTGGTTTCTGCTGTCGCCTGCGGCAATAATGCCATCGGATAGATAATCGGCACATGACTGTTTTCGGCAAACTCACCGGCCACTTTCACCTTGCTGGATGATTGCGCATCACTGGCATAAACGATACCAACATCACACTCATCACGCTCGACCAAGCTCAGTGTTGCCCGCACATCCTGCGTGCTCACCAGCCGCGTTTTCAGCTTGTCCCACCAGCCCAGGTTAGTCAGTGACTGCTTGGCATAAATGCCTACCGGCACGGACAAGGTATCGCCCGTGCACCAATAGCCAGGGGCTTGCTGGCTAATATCAGTACTGGCGTCAGCCTTGATTGTTAACGGCTTGTTTTGCGGCGTAATCATCACCAGGCGGTTACCCAGCCATGGCTTGATCGTGGCGACCTGCACCAATTGCTTATCCTTCAGGTATTGCATCCACTTTTCATCTGCGGAAATAAACAGGTCACCTGGCGCTCCCTGCTCCAGTTGTTTGGCCAGGGTGCCCGAGCCGCCATAGACAGGCACGACCTGCACGCCGGTTTGCTGTCCATATTGCTTGACCAGCACGTTCATGACATCGGTCAAACTTGCCGCAGCAAACACCTTGATTTTTTTGTCTTCCGCCTGCGCCAATACGCTGATCAGGCACAACCCTAGCCACACCCACTTTTTCATTACGATCACCCAGTTATCAATTCATCATGCATATGCGATGCTACCATCGTTATACCCGCATATGCATTACGATAATTAAAAAAATCAGTCTTTCTTCAAATGCTGCGTAATCAGATGCAATTCATCCGCGGCGGCTTGCGCCGATTTTTGTAAAATCTGCTGATAGGCCAGTATCAACGCCTGGCCAAACTCGGTCACTTGCGCGCCCCCGCCATGAGAGCCTCCCGCCATACTCACCACTACTGCCTGGTCAAAACAGCGGTTCATCATGTCTACCAACTCCCAGGCACGGCGATAAGACATGCGCATCTGTTTGGCGGCCGCAGAAATTGAGCCATGCTGCGCAATGTGTTGCAGCAGCTCGATCTTGCCAGGCCCGAGTGCGGTGTTGCCTTCGTGGTTGATTCTGATTTTAAGTAGAGACGCTTGCATGATCTATCTTACTCCAGCGGGATTTCTGTTTGCGCAAACGCCTCAAAAGGCGGCAACTCTGCCAGTGAGCGCAAATTCAAGTCATCCAGAAAATGTTTGGTCGTCGCATATAGTGATGGCCTGCCCGGCACTTCACGTTGCCCGACCACGTCGATCCAGTCACGCTCCTGCAGTTGGCGAATCACATTAGGATTCACGGCCACGCCACGGATTTGCTCAATATCGCCGCGCGTGACTGGTTGCCTGTACGCAATAATCGCCAGTGTTTCCATCACTGCCCGCGAATATTTCGGCTGTCGTTCCGGGTTCAAACGCAACAGATACTCACTGTATTCGGCTTTGGCCTGAAAGCGATATCCACTGGCTACCTGCACCAGGTCCAATGTTTTTTCTACCCAGTCCGCTTTCAACTCATCCAGCAGCATACGTAGCGTCGCACGCTCCATGCGCCCGGCAAATAACTTGAGCAAATCATCGAGTGCCAACGGTTGTGGCGAAGTCAGTAACGCGGCTTCCAGAATACGCTTCATCTCTTCAATACTGTCTGGTTCACGCATGAGATTGCTTCCTAAGCCGCACTATTGGCTTGCACATAAATGGTGCCAAACGCATCTTGCTGGGTAATACGCACCAGACCCTCTTTGGCCAGCTCAAGCATGGCCAGAAAACTGACCACCAGCTTGGGCACACCATCGGTTTCAAGATCGAACAACTCATCAAAACGCAGCACCTGCACGGCACTCAGCCTGCGCAGCAGCAAGCTCATATGCTCACGCACAGAAAGCTCGGCACGCCCCAGCTTGTGGTGCTGATTCAATTTGGCGCGTTTGAGCACATTACGCCAGGCCTCTACCAGGTCATCCAGGCTCACTTCCGGCGGTTTTACCAGGCTGATCTGCTGATAATAAGCTGCCGCCACATCAATCTCCTGGCCCACTTTAGGCATCGCATCCAGCCGTTGTGCCGCCAGTTTAATCGCTTCGTATTCCATCAAGCGCCTGACCAGTTCCGCACGCGGATCCTCTTCCTCTGCCACCTCAGCCGGTTTAGGTAACAGCATGCGCGACTTAATCTCAATCAGCATGGCGGACATCAACAAATACTCGGCTGCCAGTTCCAGGTTCACCGTCTTCATCTTATCGACATAAGTCATGTACTGCACTGTCAGATCAGCCATGGGAATATCCAGAATATCCAGATTGTGCTTGCGGATCAGATATAACAACAAATCCAGCGGACCTTCAAAGGTCTCCAGATAGACNNGTACAGGTCCTGCGGCAGCGTCGAAAGCGGCTCGCCTTTGATTTTGACCGGACTGTGGGCAGTGAACTCCATGCAGGGATTGTAGCGGATTTGCTGCCTGGGATTAAAGCTTATTCTGCATAAGGATTGGCGAAGCCGAGTGTTTGCATCACCGCGATTTCCATCGCCTCCATCAACTCGGCCTGGGCATCCACCTCATGATCATAGCCATGCAAATGCAACACACCATGCACGGTCATATGCGCATAATGGGCCAGCAGCGGTTTGCCCTGCTCAAGCGCCTCCCTGGCAACGACGGGCGCACAAATCACAATATCGCCCATGAGCATCGGCTCCTCGGTTAAAGGAAAAGTCAGCACATTGGTTGCATAATCGCGGCCGCGATACGCCGCGTTTAACTGCTGCCCTTCTGCCTCGTCAACAATACGGATCGTCAGGCTGGTTTCTACGCGCAATGCGGCACGCACCCAACGTTTAAATTGCGCCGCAGCAGGAATATCGGCCGTAGCTGAGGCAAGTTGCAGGGAAAAATCTAATGCGGGCATAACGTCAAGTTTTCTGTAGAATATCCGTCATTATAGAAAGAAAACCCTTAAAGGAAACGGTGTGATGACAAATCGCCCCAAGTTGGTGGTTGCCAATCGCAAAATGCATGGCAATTTGCCAGACAACCAGCAATTCATGCAAAGCCTGTTGCAACAGACACGCCATCACCGCGCCCGCTATGCGGTGTGCCCGCCACATCCTTACCTGTATCAAGCCCAGCAAGTGCTGCAAAATAGCCATATTGCCTGGGGTGGGCAAAACATGAGCCGCCATGAAAAAGGCGCTTACACAGGCTCTGTGTCACCGCTCATGCTGAAGGAGTTTGGCTGCACCTATGTGATTATTGGTCATTCCGAGCGCAGACAGCGCGGCCACGACAATGATGAAAGCTGTGGTGAACGTTTTGAAGCCGCCTTAAAGGCCGGACTGACACCGATCTTGTGTATCGGTGAAACGCTGGATGAGTATGAGCAGGGTGAAACTGACCTGGTGGTGGTGCGTCAACTGAACCCGGTCATTGCGCATGTCGGCATCCAGGCGCTATCAAAAGGCGTGATTGCTTATGAACCGGTATGGGCCATCGGCACGGGTAAGGCAGCCACACCGCAACATGCGCAGGCTATTTTGTCTTTTATCCGCGGCCACATTGAACTGCTTGATGCGCAAGTGGCAGAGGAGATTTCCTTATTGTATGGCGGCAGCATGAACCCAGGGAATGCCGCTCAACTGCTCAGCATGCCGGATGTCGATGGCGGTCTGATTGGCGGTGCCGCATTGGTAGCAGAAGACTTTATCCGCATTTGCCAGATTGCAAATGAATTAACCCCACTCAAAAGCGCGGCCTGACAGGCAAGTATCGCCTTCAGCGATTATTGAAGCACAAATAAAAAAGCCGACTTTCGTCGGCTTTTCTACATCTAAGTAAGCTTGGATTTTAAGTGAATGCTAGATTTTAGGTAAACCAGACTTAATTAAAACCAGATTACTCAAGTCTGAATTACTTAGCTTCTTCAGCTGGAGCTTCAGCAGGAGCAGCTTCAGCAGGTGCAGCCTCAGCAGGAGCGGCTTCAGCAGCAGGTGCCTCAGCTGGAGCTTCAGCAGCTGGAGCTTCAGCAGCAGGTGCCTCAGCAGCAGGCGCTTCTTCAGCTGGTTTTTCACCACAAGCAGTCAAAGCCAGAGCCAACAATGCAGCCAACAATGCAGAACGTGTCATCTTTATTTCCTTAGTATGTATGAGCAAAAAATTATGTACGGACAATCCCCTTGATGCAGAACCAGCCGAGTGAAAAAATTGTATCAGTAATTCATTAAAAAAAGAACGCACATTCTCTTAAAAAACATGGATTTTTTTGCGTAACAACCACATCCAGGTGTTTTTTTCACAAAAACACCCGCAAATCATTTGCTACCAATGCAATTAAGCGACGTTTTCAGCCAGATGCACATAGCCTGACAAATACATTTCATGCAGCCATGGCAACAAGCTCACTACCGGCTCTCCCTGGCATATCGCCGGCTCCAGTTGTCGATGATTGGCAAAGGCATTCAACAAAGGCGCGCCTTCAGGGGGCGCTTGCACGCTTTCACCATTGATAAAATACTGGCCTTGCCAATGCAGCATCTGTGTCTGCAGATCCATGACGACGCCCTGTTGTGCCAGGCGTTGCGAAAACTTTTCCATGCTGAGTTTACGATTAGGGGAAAAAACAACATATGCCTTGGGCTCAGAAAAATACTTTGCCAGAAAAGGCCCTAATTGCTCCGTTTGCCAGGGCAAGCGACGCAACATGTCTGCGACATTATTCACCATATTGACGTCCACTTCTGCCGGATCCACCACTGGCTGCAAGTCGGGATCACGGTACAAGGCATCCGGCAAGCCATTCTGGCGGCACTCATCCAGGAACTCGATCGCCAGTTCCCTGGCCGCTGGGGCCCGGAAACCAATGGAGTAGGTCATGCAGTCATCATCTTCGGCGATGCCCCAGTGCGCGACATTGGGTGGCAGGTACAGCATATCGCCGGGTTCCAGCACCCACTCTTGCTCACTGACAAAATGCGACAGGATGCGCAACGGCGCTTCAGGAATCAAACGTAAGTCCGTTTGCTGGCTGATGCGCCAGCGGCGCTTGCCTGCGCCTTGCAACAAGAAAACGTCGTAACTATCGATATGCGGGCCAACCCCGCCTCCCGTAGGCGCGTAACTGACCATCACATCATCCAATCTGACTGTCGGGATAAAATTAAACAGTGACAACAAGGCTTGCGCTTCCGGCAACACATGATTCATGCCCTGTACCAGCAGCGTCCAATACTGCGCTGGCAATGCCGTAAAGTCATCGTCATCAAATGGCCCTTGCCTGACTTGCCAGCCATCTCCTGTTTGCGCACGGTCGGGATCAAACTGTATTAACCTGGCGGGCACTTCACTATCACACGCGAGCCCGGCCAGCTCTTCAGGATCTAGCAAGCCCTGGAAGTCCGGCATTGCGCCACGAATCAATAATGGCTTTTTTTGCCAGTATTCCGCCATGAACTGTGCCGGTGTTAAGCCATTGAGTAAGGTCAGTGCTTGTTGCATGATTAAATTTATCTAAAAGGTAGAAAAGGCGCCGTGGTAATACTTTGGGTCAGGCGCGAAATAAAACGTTGCGACTTTTCGGCCAGTGTCAGCGCCAACAAATCGGTCCGGGCGATCAGCTTGCTGAATTCCCGCTCAAAGCTGAGATTCTGCACTTCGCCCGGCTGACTATTGGTGAGTAGCAATAACTCGCCTTGTGTATTTTTGGCATTGGTAAGCTTCCATACCGCAATCTCAATATTCCTGGCCGCATTATACAAACTCTGCGGCTCTATGCTATCGGTGAGGAAAAAAGCCGATTTATTGCCATGGGCACGAAACAGCATGGACTGTATGCCAACCACCAGTGCCAACACGCGGTCTCCGCTGTATTGCGCATTCAGGGCCAGTTTAATCGCAGCGGTATCTTGCGCACCACCCAAGGCATCGAACTGCCAGTGATGCACAGTGACCTGCTCAAACACATAGCTGGCAATTTGCTCCGGCGTCCCCAGTCCTGATTTTTGCGCCTCGGCCGGGTTGCGCTTGTACATTTTGAGCATGAGCAAGCGCAAGGTACTGACGTTTTCGCTATATTCAATATCGGCCAGGCGATCGAGGTCCGTTTTAACCAGTTGATGAAAGGTATTGCGGTCTTGCCGCACAGGGACTGGCCGCCCATTAGGCGAATCGACATAACCGCCATCCGGTGTCGTGCTGCATCCGGCCAGCAGTAAGATCATCACACGCCAGCCGGAAAAACTCATGCAGGCAATACCCGCTGTGCCGGAAAGACAATCTGGAAACGACTGCCATGGCCAGGCTCGCTTTCAATCTGCAAACTGGCCTGATGGTGATGCAAAATATGTTTGACGATGGACAACCCTAAGCCGGTGCCGCCAGTGTCACGACTGCGGCCGCTGTCGACACGGTAAAAACGTTCCGTCAGGCGCGGTAAATGATGCGGCTCAATGCCTATGCCGGTATCCTGCACGCTGAATACGGCATCCTCGCCGCGCATCTGCCAGTAGATATCAATCTTGCCTTGCTCAGGGGTATAGCGCACGGCATTACTAGTCAGGTTACTCAAGGCGCTCAATAATTCGTTATAACTGCCGCGCAGATTAACTTTCGTCTCCATATGCAGCGTCACGGTATGCTGGCCCTGGCTCAAGGCTTGTGCATCTTTCTGCAACTGCTGCAGCAAGGCAGGCATGGCAATATCGGTTTCATCTTTGAGTGTGACGTTATTTTCCAAACGCGACAAGGTCAGCAAGTCTTCAATAATGCGTCGCATGCGCGTTGTTTGCGACTGCATCATGTCGAAATAAGGCTGGATATCCGGCGAGACCTCACCTTGCATATCACTAATGGTTTCGAGAAAACCGCCGATGACTGTCAGTGGCGTACGCAACTCATGCGATACATTGGCGATAAAATCGCGGCGCATGACCTCGGTTTTTTCAATGGCAGAGACATCACGGCAGATCAGCAAGCGCTGCTTGCTGGCAAAGGGAATAATCTGTAATTCCAGCGTCACATCCGGGCTGCGCCAGGATTTGAGTTTAAGCGGCTCACTGTAATCTTCGGCCTGCAAATACGTCACAAACTCGGCTTGCCGCAACAAGTAATAAATCGGCTGGTTTTCATCATGATGCCGCTTTAAACCCAGTCGCTGAATCGCAGGCTCGTTAAACCATTCAATTTCGTTACGGTTATTCAGCACCACCACCCCATCTGGCAACGCACTGGTGGCATGACGCAGGCGCTCAAGTGTACTGCTCAGCTGACTTTGGCTGCGCGAATGGCGGCGCATTTCATGATACAGATTAGCAAAGATGTCCTCCCAGATGCCTTTGCCGTTTGGCATGAAGTTAAGGCTGGGTTTGAGCGCCCACTGGTACAGGCGGTGCGTCCAGTACAAATGCCCGGCGAGATAGGCCAGCACACCTGCCATAAACAATAGCCAGGCAGTGTCTGCACTGGTGAACCAGCCCACCATCAGGCAACAGAACGCCCAAAACAGCAGACTCCAGAACGCTTTCCAACGAATATCTTGCACAAGCTATTCTCAACACATCAATGTCGGCGATTATACGACACATCTGCGCGCAGGCAATGACAGGATGATGACAGCCGCCCAGGAGCAAATAGACCGCTTACTCAGCCATGACCGGGGCGCTTCTTGCGAAGGGTTTGGCCAGCGGCTCGCCCACAAACACGCCTTGCATTGGCCACTTCACGCTTTTCCAGTAGGCCTCAATCAAGGTCTCGCCTGACAGGTAATGCGCCATCACAATTTGCGGATTAGGAAACTTCTGCCAGTAGTTACAGGGCTCGGAAACCGTGCCATAACTGCCCGTCACCCCCGCATCCAGCCAGCGCGACGCTGGCATCTGGTCATTGTAGCTGGCCAACACGCCCCCAGAGGAGGTCAGATGATCGGCAATCGCGCCGGGCAAATAAGTATTCGTCAACATGAAATCCACCTGCTTTTGCCCGGTGAAATAAAACATGACCGCGCCCTGTTTTTCAATCGACTCCTGGCTCAAGGTATGCATAGTGAGTTTCTTGGATTTAACGGTCATGCCATCCTGCGGAAAGAATGCCTCCCGCGGCTTGGAGCGCGCAACATCGCGCGTTTTGAGAAAGTAGCCATCGGCGTCATTTAAGCTGAACTCACTCAACACACCACGATCGATTAAGGCTTTGGCTGACTCTACATTGCTGATCGGCAGCAGCATGGACAAGCGGATATGGTGATCTGCCCAAGGCCGCAATGACGAGCTATTAAAATAAGGACTATCACGCCCCGGGTCACAGGTTTTACGGCACTGGTTCAAGTCCAGCCCCAGGGTCAGTGCACTGGTCAGGCTGTTACACTGCACAGCAAAGGGTGTGCGCCACACCAGGAGCAATACCTGCTGATTGGTCAGTTTGGCATCCAGTTGCGCCTTTAAAGACTCAAACTCCGGCACGGTTAATGCGTCTTTAGCATGCCTGGGTAACTCGACACCAATCAGGTTTTCTGAAGGCACTTGCCTTGCCTGCAAGTAATAACGGGCGACTTCTTCGCTCTGCGCATCATTGACGTTATAAATCACCGCCACATCTTCAGGCTTTAATAAAGAAGGCCTTAGCGGGATTCTTTTACTCACATCCACCCCGCCCGCCATGGCTTTTGTCACCAGTAACACAAAACACAGTGCCATCCAGGCACTCACCTGTCCCAAACGATAACCCACACCCATCAACTCAATACTCCATTGCAATTGCAAAGATAGCCACTATGGCAAACAAACCGGCGTAAAATTCAATCATATCCCAGATTCAATTGATTGAAGAAAACGAGGCAAATAATGACGACACAAACAATTCTGATCACAGGGGCCAACCGTGGTATTGGGCTGGAGTACGTCAAGCAATATGCCGAAAGCGGCCAGCAGGTTTACGCCACCGTACGCGACCCGTCCAAGGCGACAGCACTACAACAGCTAGCTGCCAAGCATACCAACATCCAGATATTGGCGCTGGATGTAGGCGATGTCAGTGCCATTCGCGCGCTGGCTGGCCAATTGTCCGCACTCACTATCGATACAATAATCAGCAACGCCGGCACTTACCCTGACAGCGCATTCGGCAAGACCGATCCACAAGCCTGGCTGCACGCATTCCAGGTCAATACGCTGACCACCTACTACTTCGCCGAGGCCTTCTTACCGCAACTTCGCCGCGCCAACCAGGCGAAACTCATCGCCATGACCAGCAAAATGGGCAGTATGGAAGACAACGGCAGCGGTGGTGAGTATATTTACCGCAGTAGCAAAACCGCATTGAATATGGTGGTCAAGAGTTTGTCCATTGATTTACGCGAATTCAATATCAAAGTTGCAGCCTTGCATCCGGGCTGGGTGCGTACAGATATGGGCGGGCCAAATGGCTTGATTGATACCGAAACCAGCGTGCGTGGATTGCGCCAGGTAATTGAGGGTTTGAGCAGTGCGCAATCGGGGGAGTTTATTGCTTATGATGGGAAAAGGATTCCTTGGTGATTGGTTGTTTACATTGTTGCTTTTCGCCCTTTCGGCGAGTTACTTTTNNGCTCGGCGCGGCAGATGGGGCCCGAAGCAGGTGGCACCGTTAGAGCGCTTAAGTCGTATCTTGAATACTTAGCTTATCGGCGGTAAATTAGCCCTTATAAGGACTACGCTCTTCTAGCTCATCGACATAGTCCTGCATGGTGCTGGCTTCGCGGGCCAAAAAGCGCGCAACGCTCTGGTGGAAGTCAGCATGACTTAACCAGTGATAGGAGCAAGTAGTATAAGGGGTGAAACCCCGCGCCAGTTTGTGTACGCCTTGGGCGCCACCTTCAAAATAGCGTACGTTGTGGCTGATACAGAATTGTTGCGGCTGGTAGTAACACAACTCGAAGTGCAGGCACGAAATATCGCGCAAGCTGCCCCAATAGCGACCGTACAATGTGTCATCCCCCAGCACACATAAACTGGCGGCCACGTCTTCGCCATCCTGGCTGGCGATAAACAGCCTGAACTGTTCAGGCAGGTCACGACTGATGTGCTCAAAAAAAGCCAAGGATAAATAAGGACTACTGCCGTGCCGGTGATAAGTATTGCAGTAGCATTGATAAAACAAGGCGAGTTCCGCCGAACTGACCTCATGCCCGTTGAGTACACGGCAATGCACACCTTGCTGAGCGACCTTATTGCGCTCCTGGCGTATCTTTTTACGCTTGTCGCGACTAAGTGCAGCAAGAAAAGCCTCCCAATCAGCGTAGCCTGGATTTTCCCAGCGAAACTGCACACCATGGCGGCGTAAGCCACCAGCCTCGGCACAAGCTGCTGCCGACGGCTCATCAGGGAATAACACATGCAGCCCGGATAAGGCATGCGCCTGGCACAGTTCACGCATCTGCAACAGCATGGCTTTGGCCAAGGCAATGGAGTCTGGATAATCAGGGTGGATCAGCATGCGCGGCCCGGTAACGGGCGAAAACGGAATGGCTGAAATCAGTTTGGGATAGTATTGGCCCCCCGCCTGTTCGTAAGCATCCGCCCACGACCAGTCAAAGACATACTCACCATACGAATGGGTTTTAATATAACAAGGTGCCGCAGCAAGCAGTTGCTCACCATTTAAAACGGCCAAATGATAGGGAATCCAGCCGGTTTCGTGATCCACCGCTGCCGACAATTCGAACGCCCGCAAAAACCGGTAATCCAGCATAGGATGAGAGCCGGCTAATGCCTGCCAGGCCGTAGCTGAAATGTCCTGCAAACCACGATACCAGACAAACGATAATTGACTGATATCCATACGGGATTAAGCCGTGATCACACACAAATGAGAAAGTGAACACGCCGAGGCTGAAGTTGGCATGCAGGGAGGCATCAGAACAGTGACTTAACCAGGATGTTTTTAACTAGGGCGTTTACGGATGACAGAAGCATCTTTGCCAGTGGAATTCACCGTACTATTGGCGGGAATGACTGCGGAAGCCGGTTTGGATTTATTTTTGGATTTATCTGTGTCTGAATCTGACACAATCGCTTGCTGTGACTGGCTTTTGGCTTCAGCCTCACGTTGCCGCTCGACCATTTGCGCATACGCATTTTCCAACTCATCCAGGGTAATAACACCGTTACCATCAAGGTCAACATATGAAAAATGACGCGCTACCTGCGGCAAACAGAGGGTGGCTTCTTCGCGATCCAGCGAATCATCATTGTCGCGGTTGCATTCATTAAAACGCTGGGAAATGCTGTCGTGCATCACCTTGCGCTTTTGCAGCATGAGCTGGTGATCAGGGTCGGTATTACGTGCATAATCAGACAAGGCCTTGCGTAAACGCGCACGGTCTTCAGGACTGAAGTTATGTTCAAGCGTCTTGGAGAGGCCCACATCGTCATTATCGACGATACGATTATCCGTCAGCCGAATAGGTAGCTTCAGATCGGCAGACACAGGCGATGCCAGCAACATGGTCGTTGTTAGCAAAAAAACCTCTTTCAAATGTTTGTTCGCTTTACACATCCACATCCAAACGTAATACCTTAATTCTTGTTTCACTAAATTCTTGTTTCACTCAAAGCTTTTTGAAAAACAATCTTTTTAAAGTAGAACCAAGCACGATTAACATGACAGATATTGCCTGACTTTAAAATCAGGCTGCCTAACATAACGCAACTCTGGTCGCGGCATCAACTGATTTAACAAAAAATAGCGATTCTTTCATCGCCATGACTGTCAATTTCAGGCAGTCATCTTGCATCAGGATTGTAAATGCAATATTTCATCCCCCGCGCCATTTGTAACCAAGTTGTAACCACCCCACTTCATGCCGGATACGGCTTGGAGTATAATGATAAAGATAAGTTTTATGGCTAAGCCATTTTGACCTCTTGTGTGAGGTCATCCCGATGGCGGCCCGGCGCGTTAACAAAACGCACGCTTCTGTGTAAAAAGGTACGTATGGCAGAACAGTTAAAAAAAATATTGATGGTTGATGATGATTTGCGTATGCGCGAACTTTTACAGCGCTACCTCACTGAACAAGGATTCAATATCAAATCCGTTTCCGATGGCAAAGAGCTGGACAAAGCCATGTCTGCCGAGAGCTTTGACCTGCTGATTCTCGACCTGATGTTGCCAGGTGAAGATGGCCTGGCCATCTGCCGCCGACTGCGTGGTGCCAATCACATGACACCTATTATCATGCTGACTGCACGCGGTGACGAAGT
Source organism: Methylophilus sp. UBA6697 (assembly GCF_002454655.1). NCBI lineage: Bacteria > Pseudomonadati > Pseudomonadota > Betaproteobacteria > Nitrosomonadales > Methylophilaceae > Methylophilus > Methylophilus sp. UBA6697. The sequence continues at coordinate 5,659 of NZ_DKJH01000004.1, read as the reverse complement.
CGACCGCATTGTTGGCCTGGAAATGGGCGCTGATGACTACCTGCCGAAACCGTTTAATCCACGTGAGTTGCTGGCCAGGATCAACGCCGTGTTGCGTCGTCACGAAATTACGCCCAAACAAGCGGTTGAAGAAAAAAGTGCGGCGTTTCAGTTTGGTGAGTTTGTCTTTGACACCAACACACGCAGCCTGACCAAAAATGGCGTACCGATTACTATTACCAGTGGCGAGTTCACCCTGTTAAAGGTGTTTACCGAACATCCGCGCCAGCCCTTGTCACGTGACCGCCTGATGCAACTGGCCCGTGGCCGCGAGCTGGATGTGTTTGACCGCAGCATAGATGTGCAAGTGTCACGCCTGCGCCGCATTATCGAACCGGATCCAGCACATCCACGCTACCTGCAAACCATGTGGGGCTTTGGCTATGTGTTTATTCCAGATGGCGAAGCGCCGCAATAAGCTGCCTGCATTGCTCTAACTCACGTGCGCCTACTGCCTCGCAGACTGTTGTCCCGCATCATGTTACTGATTGCCATTTTATTGGCGGTCAGCATCTATGCCTCGCTCAAAATCTTTGATTATTTTGACCGCGAACCACGCGCAACCGCGGCTGCCTTACAGGCAGTCACCATCGTTAATTACACCCGCGCCTCACTGATTGCCTCGCATGAAAATCGCCGCCTGGCCTTATTGTCAGAACTGTCCGGCCGTGAGGGTGTGCGCGTCTATGCTGCAGACTTTCTGGAAGACATTGAGCCGCTGCCCGTAGACCCGTTTATTAACCTGGTGGCACAAAAAATCCGTGAGCGTATGGGCGAAGAAACCATTATCACGGTCAACCATTACGACATTCCCGGCCTCTGGATCAGCTTTAATGTGGGTCAAGATGACTTTTGGGTAGTCATTCCAAAAATCCAGGTCGACCGCCCTTTCCCCTGGCACTGGCTGGGATGGGCCGCCGTAGTAGGCTTGCTGTCATTGATTGGCGGCTACTTGCTGACTGCCAGAATTAACCGACCACTGACCATGCTGGTACATGCAGCCGAACGTCTGCGCAATGGCGAGCCGGCGCCAAAACTGCCAGAGGATAGTGTGGAGGAGTTGCGCGAAGTGACGCATACCTTTAACGAAATGGCCGAATCGCTGGCACGCCTGGATGCCGAACGCACATTATTGCTGGCAGGCGTATCACACGATATCCGCACCCCGCTGGCACGCCTGCGCCTGGCGGTAGAAATGCTGCCAGCAGAAGCGGACTACATGAAGCATGGCATGATTGAAGATATTTCCGACATGGACAATATCATCCATCAGTTCCTGGATTTTGTACGCGGCGTGGAAGGCGAACCCACACGCATGATGGATATCAACGACCTGCTGCATGCGCTGGCTGAACGTCAGCGCCGCGCAGGCCGTGAGTTAAAAGTGTCACTGGGGCCTAAATATTTCATCCCTATCCGGCCGCTTGCCATGCAGCGCCTACTCGATAACTTGGTCGGCAACGCCTACAACTACGGCAAGGGTAAAGTAGAAGTGCGCAGCCAGGTCATGGCTGACAAGATTGTGATCAGCGTACTCGACAATGGCCCCGGCATTCCGCCTGAACATGCAGAGCGCTTGCTACGCCCGTTTGAGCGTATGGACAGCGCGCGTAATAAATACGAAGGTGGCAGCGGCCTGGGCTTGGCGATTTGCAACCGTATCGCCACCTTGCATGGCGGCCAGTTGGCACTGCTCAACCGCACTGAAGGTGGGCTGGAAGCCAGGCTTTCTTTACCCATCCTGCCGAATACCTGATTGATAGGACCCGACTTTACTCGTCGGTCGGTGTAAACCAGTTCAAGCGTGCGCGCAATTTCACCACTTCGCCAATAATGGTCAGGCTGGGCGGCTTTAACCCAGCAGCGGCGACATCTGCCGCCAAGTTTTTCAAGGTAGACTCCACCACGCGTTGCTTTTGTGTCGTGCCCTGCTGAATCACGGCGGCGGGCATATCTGGCGAAACCCCTTGTGCAATCAGCTTGGCGCAAATTTGCTCCAGCCCCACCAAGCCCATATAAATTACCACCGTTTGCTTGGGCCGCGCCATGGCCTGCCAATCCAAATCAATCGTACCATCTTTCAGGTGGCCAGTGATAAACAAACAGGCTTGTGCATAATCCCTGTGCGTCAATGGGATACCGGCATAACTGGAAACACCATTCGCCGCCGTGATACCAGGCACCACCTGAAATGGCACGCCATGTTGCATCAGGGTTTCAATTTCTTCCCCCCCGCGACCAAAAATAAACGGGTCGCCGCCTTTGAGGCGCAACACGCGCTTGCCTTCCAATGCCAGCCTGGCTAGCAACTGGTTAATTTCCTCTTGTGGCAACGTATGCTGGTCGCGTGATTTACCGACGTAAATCAACTCGGCATCGCGTCGCACCAACTCCATCACCTCTTTACTAACCAGCTTGTCATAGACACACACGTCACACTGCTGCATCAGGCGCAACGCCCTGAAGGTCAACAAGTCAGGATCCCCCGGGCCGCCGCCCACCAGATACACTTCACCTCGCGTGGGCGCATCTTCACTCTGACTGAGCAACTCACCCAGCAAGTCACGCGCAGCCTGTTCCTGGCCGGACAATACGCGCTCGACCAACGGCCCATTCAACACACCCTCCCAAAATCGGCGGCGCGCAGGCATATTGGTAAACTTGGCCTTCACCTGCTCGCGAAACTCGCCGGCGATGGTCGCGATACGGCCATATGCCGCAGGCAGCATGGTTTCGATTTTACTGCGGATATGTCGCGCCAATACCGGCGCATTACCTTCGCTGGAAACCGCGATTACCACCGGGCTGCGATCTATAATGGAGCCCATGGTGAACGTGCATAAAGCTGGAGCATCCACCACATTCACCGGGATATTCAGGCGTTTAGCCGCAACCGAAACCGCTTCATTGACGGCCTCATCATCTGTGGCTGCAATCACCAGGCAAGCGCTCGTCAGTTGCCCAGGCTGAAATTGATCCTGCACGTATTGAATCTCACCCTGCTCGAACAACACGTGTAACTCATCGCACAATTCAGGCGAGATCACCGTGACCTGGCCTTGCGCCTTGCGCAGCATGAGCACCTTGCGCGTGGCGACATCGCCGCCACCAATGACGATACACAGGCGTTGTGCAATATTGAAAAAAATCGGTAAGGCTTGCATGCAGACAGTGTTTGAATAAAAGAACTATATTTTACCGCAGTGACCAGTTCTCCGGGGATTCATTGTTGCCTAGGGTTTCACCTGCAAATACGCTAAAATACTGTTTTTGTGAGAAATTTAGCGTTCAATGAAGCAGGAAAGCGGAAAAAAGATATTCATTAAATCGTTTGGTTGCCAGATGAATGAATACGATGCTTCGCGCATGGTTGACCTCATGCGCGAACACGACGGCATGACCCAGACCGATAATATGGAAGAAGCCGACGTGATTTTGCTCAACACTTGCTCGGTGCGCGAAAAAGCCGAAGAAAAAGTATTCAGCCATTTGGGCCGCATGATCCCGCTCAAGGAGAAAAACCCCAACCTGGTCATTGGTGTCGGCGGCTGTGTCGCCAGCCAAGAGGGCGATGCGATTATCAAGCGCGCACCGTATGTCGACGTGGTGTTCGGCCCGCAAACCCTGCACCGCCTGCCAGAGCTGATCAAAGCCAAGCAGACCGAAAACAAACCGCAGGTGGATATTACCTTCCCCGAAATTGAAAAGTTTGACCACTTGCCACCACCACGTATCGAAGGGGCAACGGCCTTCTTAAGCATCATGGAAGGCTGCAGCAAGTATTGCAGCTTCTGCGTCGTGCCTTACACGCGCGGTGAAGAATTCTCACGTCCGTTTGAAGACATCCTGACCGAGGCGATCCAACTGGCCGAACAAGGCGTGAAAGAAATTACCCTGTTAGGCCAAAACGTCAATGCCTACCGTGTGCAATATGCAGGGATTGAAGCTGATCTGGCGATGCTGATTGAAACCGTGGCCGAGATACCGCAAATCGAGCGCATCCGCTACACGACCAGCCACCCGAACGAGATGAACGAGCGCCTGATTGCCTGCCATGCCAATGTGCCAAAACTGGCCAATCAATTACATCTACCGGTACAAGCTGGCAGTGACCGTATCCTCATGGCGATGAAACGCAACTACACCGTGTTGCAATACAAAGGCCTGATCCGCAAACTGAAAGCAGCCAATCCAGCACTGACCATTACCAGCGACATCATCGTAGGCTTCCCTGGCGAAACAGAAAAAGACTTCCAGGCCACACTCAAACTGATGCGCGATGTCGGTTTTGATTACAGTTTCAGCTTCCTGTACAGCCCGCGCCCGGGCACGCCAGCCAGTTACCTGCCTGACGAAACCCCGCAAGCGGATAAAGCCGCATGGCTGAAGCAACTGCAAACCGAAAACGAAACCAACGGTGATGCCATCAGCCGCGCCATGCTAGGCACCGTACAACGCGTACTGATTGACGGCCCCTCCTGGAAAGACCCTGGCTTGCTGGCGGGTAAAACCGACAACGGCCGCGTCGTGGATATCGCTGCCGATGCCCGTTTTATCCATCAAATGGTTCAAGTCAAAATTACCGACGTCTACAACCCCCATCGCCTGGTTGGCGAAATTGTGAATTAAGCATGGAAATTACCTTAAGCCCCGAAGATAACCTGATGCTGGCCAACCTGTGCGGCCCGCTGGATGAAAACATCCGCCAACTCGCCAATGGTCTTGATATTGAAATCAACCGCCGTGGCAGCACCTTCTATTTGAGTGGCACGCAAACCAATATGCGGCTGGGCGCACAAATGCTGGAAAATTTTTATGCGCGATCCAAAAAGCCAATTGAGTTGGAAGACATTCAATTAGGCCTGGTCGAAATCGACAAACTCAAACCGGAAGAAGTCGCCAGCAGCGCGATGCCGGTACTGATGACACGCCGTGGCGACCTGCATGGCCGTACGCCACGCCAGGTCAGTTATTTGCAGCAAATCCAGGACCACGACATCACCTTTGGCATCGGCCCCGCAGGTACAGGTAAAACCTACCTCGCCGTCGCCAGCGCGGTGGATGCCATGACGCGCGACCGCGTAAAACGGATTGTATTAGTGCGCCCGGCCGTGGAAGCCGGTGAGCGCTTGGGCTTTTTACCCGGCGACTTAAACCAGAAAGTTGACCCTTACCTGCGCCCGTTGTATGACGCGCTGTATGACCTGGCAGGTTATGACACCGTGAATAAAATGTTCGAACGTGGCGCCATTGAAGTCGCCCCGCTCGCCTATATGCGTGGCCGTACGCTCAACCAGAGCTTTATTATTCTGGATGAAGCGCAGAACACCACGCCAGAACAGATGAAGATGTTTTTAACCCGCATCGGTTTTGGTACCAAAGCCGTGATTACGGGGGACGTCACGCAGATTGACTTGCAGCGTCACCAGAAAAGTGGCTTGGTAGAAGCACAAAAGATTCTCAAAGATGTCAAAGGCATCGCCTTTACCCAGTTTATGTCGCAAGATGTAGTAAGACATCCGTTAGTGCAGAAGATTATTAATGCGTATGAGAAGTTTGAGCAGAGTGCTGCAGAAAAGTGATTCATAGTTTATGCATTACCTACTGTGCTACTTTAAAT